>CAKZLX010000023.1 GCA_937127265.1 uncultured Pseudomonadota bacterium | reverse complement strand
TTATTTATTTGTAACGATTGTCGGAATTTACTTTGTTATGGTCAATCGATTAATTTTCGGTGTGGTGATCGTTGGCTGATGGAGATTGCGCAAAGAGATAAATTAAGGTTGGCAATAGGAATAAACCGATAATATCGAGGTTTTGTTGTGGTGTGCTATCGATAAACTTCCATCCAATACCCCCAACGAGCAGTACCCCCAATAGATGCTTCAGAGGTTTAGAGGTTTTCCCTTGCCAGATTCTCCAAGCAACCAGAAAATGAAGTGGATTGGAAAAGAACCAGTTCTCATTGAACCCATAGCCTTCTAGGGAACAGAATAGCCAACAGACAATAAAAAATGTGCTGAGACCACCCGAGAACATGAAAAATAGGCAGGTGGGCACTCTGTATGGTTTGGGTTTATCTCTGCTCCACCATCCTAAAACAGCAATGATAAGGCCCAACCCCCATAACAAAAGTCCCCGTTGAGGTGGTTCGGAAGATACAGAGTCACCTTGGTTGAGTACACAGGTTTTATCGACCAGTGGGCGTGGTACATTTTCACCCTCCCATTGAATCGATGCTTGTGCTACACCTTCGGATAGAGATTGTGGAATGTGCATTTTAGACCAGCGGTCATAGACTCGATCACCATAATCAGAACCCATATAATGCCATCCAAACCATGCCCACCATGAACTTTCCAGGTGTCGCAAGACTTCAAAGCGTCGGGTGGTGACATCTTCTAGTGGTGGTAGAGAGGATAGGCCTTCATCGGTGACCTCATTGATCAGATCACGAATCAGGGTTGCACAGTTTTGTGTTTCCCAGTGATAGGTGTAGGTGTGATTTTCCGGTCGTGCCAGTCGTGCGAGTTCTGCTGCCAGTTGCAACTTCATATTGGGACTGATATCAAGATGTTGAGCTATCAGCGACTGGTTGTTTTCTTTGACCCGTTTCAAATTGTACGGGCGACTCATCATGGTCAGTTTGTATTCGGCAGACCCCATAAAAAAATGCCAGAGAAAATTATCCTGTGAGGCATCATAGGCACCCCAGTTGAACACCGTTTCTCGTTTGCCACCCCCACTGACCCACAAAGCAGAATGGCCAATTTTGGTATAGACACCATCTCCTGGACCACTGGTCAGCAAATACACCTCCAATTCTTGGTGTTCTTCAACCGGTTCACACAAGGGTTCAGCAAGGGCAGATTGGAGCCATAGCAATAGTGTCCACATGTATCCAACGTATCGTGTCAGAACCCAATTGGAAAATGACTGCAAATGGATTACACTTTGAGCAGTTGTACTGGAGCATACATGCTAATTTGGCTGGTACTTTTGGGGTGTGCACTCTTTCCAAAAGTCGAAACATTTTTGTCCACACAGGCAGAACGTGCCCAACTTGAACGCCATTCTATTTTGATTGAGAAAGGGATGGGGAGTGTGTCCTATTGGGAAGGTGGCAATCCCAACGGGGAGCCCTTGCTGTGGCTGCATGGTTTTGGTGGCGATGCTTTGTGGGCATGGGCACGAAACTTAGATGATTTTGCCGATACTCATCACATTATCGCTCCCGATTTACTCTGGTTTGGAGAGAGTCAGGGCGGACTCACACTGGATGCCCAAGCCCGTGCGGTCCAACAGATTTTAGAAACGGAAGGTGTTGAACAAGCCCATGTCATCGGGTTGTCCTACGGTGGCTTTGTGGGACTGAAATTGATTGAGTACGGCTCCGTAGCCTCGTTGGTATTGGTGGGTGTTGGTGGATTAGATTGGACTGTTGAGCAACGCCAAGCCTTAGCCAATCGTTTTGAGGTGTCGCAATTGGAAGATCTATTTGTGCCCTCATCGGTGGATGATGTAAATACCTTGGTTGACGTTTGCTTTTATGCCCCGACTTGGTTGATGCCATCTGATTTTGATGAACAATTGTATGGAAAGGTTTTTGGAAAATACCCCGAAGAACAACGGGCGTTGATTGGTGATTTACAAAAACAGTCGATGTCGATGTCGCAATGGACAGCCGTATGGAAGCAGCCACCGCCGACCTTGTTGATTGTGGGACGCCAAGATCCGATTTTTACTTTGCAAGATGTGCGTGATCTGTCGATAGCTTTAGAAGGAAGATTGAAAGTCTATCCCTTTGCTGGTCACGTTCCCCAAGTGGGACATGCCAATCGTTTTAGACGGGATGTACGGCGCTTTTTGAATGAACAATCGCTGTCTCCAAACACCGAACCGCATCAAGATATGGAGGAATAAGTGTCCGTTGTGAATACTTTTATTGTGGGTATGCCCAAGGCTGGAACCACATCGTTACATCGGTATTTGAGTGAGCACCCCGATACTTGTATGACCGAAGACAAGGAACCACACTACTTTTCCACCGATTTGTTGGCAGAAGGGGCTGTGTTGCACGGTTTTCCCAAATATACTCGCTATCCGACACTGGAAAAGTATCATCAACTGTTTCCAAAGGCTTCATCGAAAAAAGTGGTCGGTGAATCTTCTGTCTTTTATTTGTTCTCCAAAGCCGCAGCCACCGAAATATCCAAGTATAATCCCCAAGCCAAGATTATCGTGATGTTGCGAGAACCAGTGGCTTTTTTATATTCGCTGCACTCTCAAGGATTGTATTCTGGTAATGAAACAGAACCTGACTTTGCCAAGGCTTTGTCTTTGGAATCTGAACGCAGAGAAGGTAAACATCTTCCGTCCACCGTACACTTTCCTTCTCGTTTGTATTATCGAGATCACATTCGAATTCAAGAGCAGATTGCACGGTTTGTGGAACATTTCCCCAAAGAACAAATCAAAGTGATTGTGTTTGATGATTTTAAAGACAACACTGAAACTGTTGTTCGAGATGTGTTGACATTTTTAGAACTCGATCCCAGCCAAATGCCCAATTTGATCAATCACAACGCCAACACCAAGATGCGATCCCAACGGTTGGCAAGAATTATTCAAGATCCCAGTCATCCGATTACCAGTGTGTCGAAAAGGTTACTGCCCAAGTTTATTTGGAAACGGGGAAAAGTGTTGCTCACCAAAATCAATACTGATCATTCTCCCCGTACTCCCTTAGACGAGGCTCTAAAGAAACAGTTGCGTCGTGAAGCGCAGTCTCATGTGGCCAATTTACAGGCTTATTTACACCAAGAGGGATTGTCGTCGGTCGATTTGATGACCCGATGGGGATATTCTATCGACAACAATCTGCAGACAGACTAGGATACTAAGAGTTTAATTCTCTCTTTTTGTTTTATTGTAGGAGTTCCCATGCCAGGTGCACAGAAAACCATCATTATCAATGCCTCCCCTGAAAAGGTATTCTCTGTCATTACCGATTATGCCAGTTACCCCACGTTTTTGAAAGAAGTATCCTCTTGTGTGGTTGATTCACGAAATGGCAACACTGTGGTCAGTACCTTCAAAGTGGACATCAAAGTCAAAGAAATCGGATACACCATTCGTCTGACCGAGGAACCGAACACCCGTTTGTCATGGACCTTGATTCGTGGTGATTTTATGGAGGTCAATAATGGTTCTTGGACCCTCAAAGATTTGGGTGATGGTCGTACTGAAGCCCTGTATGCTGTTGAGATTGTACCTAAAGTCCCAAGAACGTTGTCTTTCATGAAAAAGCAAATCTCCACAACCTTGGCTGAAAAATCACTGCCGTCGACATTGCAGGCTTTCAAAGCGCGAGCCGAACGCGGATAAATACTGTTAAATTCATTCATGGTCATAGAAAAGGAGAGGCTTGCCTCTCCTTTTTCTGTTGGTATTTTTGTCCCTGCAGGGTACTTATGTGGCGACGGGTGCAAATTGCAACACCGCAAAGATGGTGAGTATATACAACAACCCCGTAAACAAAATGGGCTTATCTTTCAGTAGGGTTTCGTCAGGAGCACCGCCTTCGTTGTGTTGGGTGACCAAATAAATATAGCGGAAGATACCATATAGCACATGAGGGATGGTTAACATCAACCATTGGTTGTTTTCAATGGTGTACAAACCGTAAGAGATAATGGTTCCCGAGGTGGTGATGGCTTGGAGTTCGGTGACCAAGGTTTCCGAGTATTGCTCAAGATTTTTACGGGTGGTGCCTTCTTGATCTTTGACCAAGACGATTTCTCCACGTCGTTTGTTGAAACCCAAGAATAAAGAAAGGAATCCAGTACACATCAACAACCAAGGACTGGGTGTCACCCCAACAGCAATTGCCCCCGCCGCAACTCTCCATAAAAAACCCATGGCGATGAACATCACATCCAAGATGACAAAATTTTTGAAAAACAAGGAGTAGGTCATGGTGTTGATGAAGTAGGCCAGAGCCAGTAGAAAAAACAAGGGTGAAATGAAATAGGCAAGCCCCAACCCACAGGTGAAGAGTCCAACCATCTCGATATATGCTATATTGACCGGTAAACGACCTGCGGCAATCGCTCTAAATTTCTTTTTGGGATGCTGGGCATCTGCTTCACGATCTCGAGCATCATTGAAGATATAGCCTGAACTAGAGACCATACTGAAGGCCGCAAAACCCATTAGTGCCTGACTCCATGCTGTGATGTCCAAGTATTTTCGTGCAAAGACCAAGGCGGCAAACAAAAATACGTTTTTGACCCATTGTTTGGGGCGCATGGCATCGATCATCGCTTTGAGTAGACGCATGGTATCTCCAGTCAGGTTTTCTTGCCTGTTTGTAATCGATTGGCGGTATTTTTTCCACCGTATAGGGGCATTTCTCGGTAGGAGAGTGGTTTATATCAAGGACACTCTAGATTGATCCAACGACTTTCGCCACTTTGTAGAGACAGTTGCAACTCTTGTTGTTCTTCTGGCGATAATACCCAGATGGCCTTGACGGGTTCACCAGTTTCTACGATACTTCTTGTTCCAGTGGTGTCAATTTTTTGCTCCCCCAACAAAATGTGTGTGCCATCGGGAATGAGCCAATGTACTTCGGCGGTATTTTCTATGGTGTAGACTTGCTGGAACAATACCCACCCCAAGCCGATACCGATAATTAACGCTGCAAATACCCAGCCATAGAGAGATGAATCTGTGGTCTTGGTTGGTGGAGGTACCGGAATTGTATCATAGGGCTTGGTGGTTGGAGCGGTAGCAGTAGCTCTGCTTTGATAGGCCGATGCTGATAAGGACAGTGAATCCGTTTGGGGTATTTCCATCTTTAAGGTTTGACGAATGGTTTCTTGGGTGTCGAGGATATCTTTCGCCGCAATAGTTCTCGATACATAGGTGGCATCGTCACCCAACACGGCAAAGGGTTCCCCCATCATTTTGGAGAGTGTCTCTTGCATCAGTAGGGCGGCACTGATCGGAATTGCCCCACACTGATCAATTAGTGCCTCTTTAAAGGCAGCGATACTTTGAAATCGTTTGCTGGGATTGGGGTGGATTGCCTGTTGGGTCAATCTTTCCAAAGGGCGTCGTGGTGCCGAGGTTTGTGTGGCGAGTGGATCACTAGAATCCAATCCGACCAACATCGTGTGGAGGATCGCACCGACCCCCCAGACATCGGTTCTGGCATCGCAAGGATTGTCGGGGGTGTGAAAACGAGATTCTTTCGGTAGTTCAATTTCTGTGGAGAATCCTTTGATTTTGATGTTGCCTTGAAATCCCAGCAAAATATTATCGGGACACAAGTTACGATGTAAAATGTGCGAAGGCAGAGAGGCTGGGTGTTGGCGGTGGGCGTATTCAATACCACGAATGATCTCGTAGATGATGTAGATTGCCAGTTCGTCTTTGACCCCAAATTGTTCTTCGTGACACCAGCGAATAAAGTCTGTGAGGGTGGTTCCACGTACCTGTTCGGAGACCACGGTCCAATGATCGTTCCACTTGCCCAAATCTAAAATTTGGACAATGTTGGCGTGGTTGAGCACCCCCATGATATTGCTATTTTTGGCAAGGGTAACCACCTGTGATGCACTCAACTCTTGGTACTTCTTAAGCACCACAGGACGTCGGAAACCTTCTATGCCTTTTAGTTCTCCGAAGTATACTTGGCTGTTGTTGCTGGAGGATATCATCTCTAAGATGTCATATTTATCCAAAATATCTTGCATGATAATTCCATGGTCTCGAAAGTGGAAGACGCATACTAAATGTACAAGTCGTGGTTACTGAGTGCCAAATACAGTTGGTGATCCAAAACTTTGGCACGATACTGTAATGTGTTTAGCGTATCATAAATGGTTTCACCACGAAGTCTCTTTCGAATCGCTTGCAGATGCAAGCCACCCAAGGAGATTTCGGTCCATGGGTGGGTTAAGTCACCAGAAAGAAGGAGGGCATCTTCTTGGAAATAAATGGTTTCAATGCAGAGGTTCAACAGCAGATGTAAATCCACAAAACCAAGTGTCTGTAACTGTTGTGCCAGTGGCTCAATGGATGATTTGAGGCTATTAAAGTGTCCTAACAAGATGCCAAATCGAATTGACTCGACCCGCAAAGCATAGGCATCGTAATCGGTGTTGTCGGTGTGTAGAAGTTCAAGTCCCGCTTTGATATCGCCAATCAACCAATACCAACGTGCCAAGGCTATCTTTCCTCGGTCACCTAAGGCTGTTGGTGAGATTTCAAACCCACGTTTGATCCATCGACTGGATGCTGTTTGGATAGATAGTTCCCAACATGCTGCTTGTACGGCTGCTTGTAATTGGGTGTTGGCCAAGGGCTGGAGGAGATGGGCTTTGATGTGATGGGTCTGGTAACGTGCTTGACCTGACTCTAAGGATAAACGCACCAATGCCATTTGGTTCTGTATTTTGATCAGGGGGGCGGTGCTTAAAGAGGACAGTTGTTTAATCTTACGCCATGCTTTTCGTGCGTGATTGCGCTTACCCAGCTCATAATATACCCACCCTAAACTTTGATAGGCTTTTAAGGATGCGGTTGTTTCTTTTTGGGGAAGTTGAATCGCTTGCGTACACACTTGTAACGCCATTTGTAATTGTCCAGATAACCGATACGCATCCGCTAAAATTTGTAGAATTTCTATCGAAACAAAACGGATGGTTGTTGCATTCGGTAGGCTAAGTGCATGTTCGCAGACTTGAATACAGGTAGACCAATCTTGATTGTGTAAATAGAGTTCACCAAGCATCACATAAGTATGAAATTGTACCGTGGGAAGTGGAGGGTTTGGAATGTGGACGAAGTGTTCTGCTCGTTGTAGGGCAAAGTCATAATCTTGGTCAAAGAGAGCTGTTTGAATGACCAGATAGTCTACGAAAAATTGTTCAGGTGCCCGAAGATTCTTTTGTTGCAGTGCGCGTAGAGTGGTTTTGTAAGAACTGTCTGAGGGAGACAAGAGGAGCAGCAATCCAATTTGATAGGCCGTGTTGTTTGGGCGAATACCTTGCAGTGTACACAAGCGAAACCAGCGTTTGATTTCAGTGGTGTTCAATTGAATGAGCGCTAACCAAAGGGCTTGTGCGAGATGAGTGGGGGCGAGGTTGTCGGAGAGGTAAAGGTGATGCAACTGTTCTTGAGAGTCCCCAACGTCCTCCCAAGCACTCACCAATTGCATGTGGACAGCATGATACTGCTGACGAATGATAATAGATTGCTGGATCATCCATCGAAAAGGCAAAAACGTAAACTGTACATGCGTTTGTTTCGCATCTGTATATTCAAGAACTTGTTGCGATAGGAGCTCTTGAAGATTGTGGTGGAGTACCGAAGCAATTTTTTTGGGAAAGGGATGCGGCAGCAGACCAAAGAGTAACAGGTCTTTGGTGGAAACACCGGCGACCATAGCGGGTTGGTCTTTGTGTTGTGCATTGAGATGCCAAGCTTTAATTGCTGAGTGTAGCGGTGTTTTTCCAGGGTTGGTCTTGGGCATTGCGCAATATGTTGGTAGGAGGGCTCGCATCAGAGCAAGATCATTTTCAGTCGACCAGTGTGGTGGTTCCAAACAATTTGCCCAGTCAACTGGCGTGAGCGAGGTACCCCATAAATGAACGTCCGGCAGAGGGTGTGTCCATAAGTATGCGGCTATCTGACGACTACCAATATCAGCGATATCAAGGTGTTCAGTGATGATGACCAATGAACCACAACGAGAAAAAACGACGTTAATGGCTCTTCCAAGCGTTTTGGTATCGATCACACTGGGTGCGGATACGTTGGTAAATAAGTGTGGCAGTAAAAAGGCCAATTCCACTTCAATACCAGACGATATTTGATGACGTTGTTCGGGGGAAAACTGCTGAAACAAGTCGTGTAAAATGTCAATCCAGAGTGAGAATGGCATCAGTGGTTTGGCTTTACTCATAAACGTCGGTGTGCCGTCGAGATAAGCAAGGCGAATATTTTCATGTAAGATTCGTCGTCGACCACTACCAATCGGACCGATCAGTACACAGTTTTCACTCAAGGTTGGACAAGTTCCAATATACTGCTCTGACATCGGAAAGTACTTTGCACGATAGGTATTGGTTTGTATACCGCAGACCATTTCGTGAAAAGATTGCATTGTGGGTCTTTTACTGGGAACGATATGCAAACACTGTTGTAAAAAACCAGCAAAGCGCTGTTCAATGTCGCTATTTTTATTCATTAGCAAAGGCCAGACTTGTCCCACATTCGCGAATGGAGCCGTTGAGCCACTCAGGGCTTGATAGGTGGTGACGGCTAATGAATAGACATCAGATTTGGGGGTCAGGTACCAATGTGACCGCTGTTCTGGCGACATAGTTTGCATTGAACCTTTGCGATGGGTGGAATAATCTTCCACCAAACCTACTTTACCAAAGTCGATGAGGGTGATTTTGCCTTCAGCTGAAACCAACAAGTTGTCAGATTTGATGTCGAGATGCATCAGGCTACGTTGGTGAAGTTGCACAAGGATTTGAGTGATGCTCACCAATAGGTGAATACATTCCTCATATTGTTCACGTTTGGGAAGTCGTTGGAGATGTTCTTCAAACGGAAGTCCTTCGGCCAAGTCCATGATGTAATAGCCCCACTCCTCATGGAGTCCATATTCATAGACTGGAATGACCCCAGCAATATTCACAGAACGTAAGAGATCGTATTCGCGAAAGAAATTGGTCGATTGCGCACAGATTTTCATCGCTCGTTGATGGTGCTGGTCGGTTACGGACCATACTTGCCCATCGATACCGGTGCCCAATTTGGCGATTAGTGTCCATTGACCAATTATTGTTCCAGTGCGTAGTTCCACGTTTGTCCCAGAGTGCCTATGAATCTATCATTTTTCGGGCGATATGTGTGGCACAAACCATTGTTGAAAGTTGTGGGTTTACACCGAGACTCGTGGGGAATACCGAGGCATCAGCAATGTACAAGTTACGAAAATTGTGTACTGCACCACTTCGATTGATGACACCGGTATTGGGGCTTTCACTCATTCGGCAGGTACTCATGGGATGGGCTGCATAGAGGGTGAAGTCTTCTATGCTACACGTTGCCAATTGCGCCGAGAGTTCTTCTGGACTGTTTACAATTCCGACACCGTGAATTGGAGCACGTAAATCATAGGCGCCACCGGCTAATAAGATTTTGGAAACCGCCACCAGTCCATCTTTGATTCGTTGGACGTCACTGGGATCAAAGGTGTAGGTGATCTTGGCTCGACCATCAGGATGTGAGCGTACCGACCCTTTGCCCTTGTCGGAGACCATGACCAACATTCCACACATGTTTGGCAAGAGTTTCAGTCCTTCTTGCCAAGTTGACCCAACGAATCCACCGGCCAATAAACAGGCTTCGGGAGGGGCTGAAAAGGTGTGGGGTAACACCCCAGGTAGCCCAGGTGGATGGCAGTAGGCACCTTGTGTTGCGCCCTTCCACATTTCAATCGGTTCATCGGAGATCCCGACCAGTGTACTTCCAGGATGTACGTGTAAACCTTCGCCGACCATCGGTCCAATTTGTTCAGCAAGTCCGGTATACCACAGTAGTTTGGGGGTGCCAATCGCTCCTCCGGCTAGTATGACCTTGTTTGCCTTGATGGTGAGTGTACCTCCAGTTTCGCCTGTGTCAGGATGTCTGGCGATGGCTTTGACACCAGTAACCGTACGACCATCGGTGATGATGTCTACCACATCGGCTTCGGCTTGAATGGTACAGTCATATTTTTGGGCACGGGGAAGCAACGAGAGGTTCATGCTGGCTTTGCCATTGCTTGGGCAACCAAAATAACAGATTCCACAGCCAACACATTGCGGTGTTGAACGGGGTGCTAGACCACCTTCCCAGCCTAATTTTTCGATCCCACGAACGATCAATTGGTTGTTTTTGCCGGCGACCAGTTCCGATGTTGTTTCAACCCCAATGGCTTTGGATATCTCTTGGTAGGTGTTTCGTAAAGAGTCGGCGGACCAACTGCTATCATCGAGCAATTCGGCCCATCCATTTAAGACCGTATCGGGTGGAATAAAGGACAGCGCTGAGTTGATAAGGGTACTACCACCAACACCTTTTCCCGCTGCGATAGGCATCATGGTGGAACCACTGGCAACCATGGAGCCATTTTCTTGCATGTGATATTTGGCAGTATGGGCATAGTTTGGTCGAAAGCGACTTGTTTTTGGGCCTGATTCAATTACCCAAACTTTGAGTCCTTGTTCACTCAGTACCTTAGCGGCAGCGGCACCACCAGCACCCGCACCAACGATCACCACATCGCATGTTTGGGTCCGATCACCTTGTAAAGATTCAAAGCCCAAGGCTGTGGCTGCTGGGAAAATTACCGACATACTGACTCCGAGTCTTTGAGAGGTGGCATCACATTAAACCCCGAAGCCACAACGGAAATAGCGTTCAAGATGGGTGGACGCCGTAGGGTGTGCGGTATATCCCATGCCCAATAACACAACCAAAGATTGAATGGCGCCTCGAAACAGGGCGTTGGAACTTTGTAACCAAGTTTCAATACAGGCTTGTTGTTCAGGTGCAGAAAGTGAAGTAAAAAAAGAACCGTGGGTAGGAATTGTGGCTCTTTCGATGGCCTCCAGTAACAATTTTAACAACAGGCGATTTTCTGTAGTCATCGATGACAAGAGAGTGTCGAAGAATCGATCGAGGTTGGCACTGTATCCGTCTAAGTTGATTGTCTCACCACTAGGGAAGGCTGCTCCACCGATGACTCTTACAATGGAGGCTTCAAGGGTGTTTAGGTTGACAAAGGGGGACTCGGGAGGAGTGTCCCACCAACTGTATAGGTGAACACCACCCACCAGTGTGGTTGCCGTGCCGAGCACTGTGGTCCATCGTAATAACTGTCGTCTGGTGATTGCCATGGTCTCTCCGATGATAGTATTGTAACGGTTTTAGAGAATTGATCCTATGGTTGTGCAGAAAACCATTTCCGATAACAGACTGATTGATCGTTATCGTGTTAGCCTATCAAAGAGGAACACCAACTTTGTCAGAATTAAGCACTGTCCAACGCTATCGAAACGAACAAGATCCCCAAAGTCATGCCCATCGTTGGGAGGCTGAATTGGAGCGTATTTCTGTGTTGGGTGAGGGCGCTTCGGCTGTTAGTTATCTCTGTTATTGGCGAACACAACAAAAACAAGTGGTGCTCAAACAATACAAACATTCCTTTTCACTCTCTGATAGCCAAAAAGTGTGGCGTGAAGCCAACGTTTTACAAGGGATACACCATGAGCGTATACCAACCTATTTGGGGCATTATGTTAAAGAGCAAGATGGACGGCGACTACTGCATTTGATTGTTGAATATATTGAAGGTCATGATTTGCTACAAACAATGCAAACCAACCGTTGGAATCAGCAACAATGTTTGGAAATCATTTATCAATTGTTACAGATTGTTCAATATTTACAATCACTACAGCCTCCAATTTTACACCGTGATATCAAAACCAGCAACATATTGGTGTCTCCTGTTGAGGGTACTTGGAAAGTCTATTTGATCGACTTTGGCACTGCGATTGATAGCATACATTCATCGCTTGGTGCGACCCACAACGTTGGTACACTAGGATACATGGCACCAGAACAAATCTCTGGAAATCCGACATTGGCATCCGATGTATACAGTGTCGGGGTCGTCGCTTGGGAATTGTTTACCCGAAGACGGGCCAAAGATCACCTCTGTGGTTTTCGATTTGAATGGGGGAAGTCTTTGCGACACCTTTCTGAACCGGTGTGGGATTGGTTTTGTGGAATGTTGGACGAAGATGTAGCCTCCAGAATTGGCAATGCTACCGAGGCGTTACAAAAAATGGCGGGTTTGCCTGAATTTGATGCTGTGGATGTACCCGCTGTTGAAGATAAAGAGCAAACAAAAAGTCTACAGGACTGGAGAAAAGAAGCCTCTCTAAAATGGTTACTAATTGCTGAACGTCAAACCGAATCTCGTGCCGCTGCTTTACGATGGCTGTATCAGTATGGAGACCGTTGCAATGAGGGTGAATTGATGGGGGTCTTTTATTGTTTGCAAAGTCTGAGTTTGAAACGCAGTAGTATTCGGGTGGTCGAGTATATCCAAGATTTAGTATACTCCACACCAGTCGGACGTCAGTTGGCGAAAGAGTGGATATCTGTGCATCAGCAAATCCCTCAACTTGAAGAAATGATCGCTGAGATACCCAATTGGCGTTGGTTGCTGAAATCGAAACTGCGAAAACAATGGCAAGCACTGGTCAACCGAGAACAAGAATTGCGAAGTCAATTGGAAGAGGCCACAACAGACTGGCTCAAGTTTGTTGGTGTACACCCCAAAAATATTTGTACGTTGTTATTGGCGGAGCGAAAAGAGGTGACTTTTGGTCGACCTCAAGAGTTTTGGCATTTGCAAGAGAACTCGCTGGGGATGATTGAGGTGCCCACAGTTCGCAAAGGTCGCATTTGGCTATCGAACATGTTGATTACACAGGATATGTTTCAGGAGGTAATGGGGTTTAATCCCAGTCACCACAAAAAGAGTCTGCATCCGGTTGAAAATGTGTCTTGGTGGGATGCGGTAATCTTTTGCAATCGTTTGTCTCAGCAACTGGATTTACAAGAGGCTTATCGAATTGAACAAGGTACGATTCAAGAAAACCCACAAGCCAATGGATTTCGATTGCCAAAGTGGGAAGATTGGAAGATTGCCGCCCGAAGCCAACAGGTCTATCCTTTTGCGGGAGCATCCGATCCTGAGGTGGTTGGTTGGGTCAATGCACCGAACACACAACGCGTAGCGATGAAAGAGCCAAATGGTTGGGGCTTTTTCGATATGACCGGGAACGTTGCCGAGTGGTGTTGGGATGGTGAGAATCGGGGTACGACAATCCTTGAAAACCTTGACCGACAGCATGAGATGAAACGTTTAATTGCTGGCGGTTCATATCGTGATGATATCAATTGGGTTCGAATTGATGCCTTTAATTATGAAACCCCACAGACTGCAAGCAAAGATTTGGGATTTCGAGTAGCCAGAACCATCGTGTAATCCTTCAAAATATGTTATCATTATATTGACGTGTCAATAATTATTACATGATTGAGGAGCGAAGATATGATGTGGTTAGTTTTTGCATCTTGTCTGCTGTTTGAAACGGCAGAGATTGTCGTGGAGAATGAGTCTACTAATCTTGATCTCGACAACGATGGCTTTACGGTGGATCAAGGTGACTGTGACGATCAGGACAATACGGTCTATCCAAACGCTCCAGAAGTCTGCGATGGGGTTGACAATGACTGCAACGGTTTACTCGATATCAGTTGGGGAGCCAATGAGGAGATGCAGAAAGTGTATTCCGATGCTGATGGGGACGGGTTTGGAAGTGATGAATCCTTTTATGCCTGTTCCGATACCACTGGTTGGAGTGAGAATGCTCTTGATTGCGACGATGACAATCCCAATGTCTCTCCGGAGGTTTTTGAAATCTGTGATGGGGTTGATAATGATTGTAACGGTCTGATTGATGACGAGGATGACACTTTACAAACTGAACCTCGTTACATCGATGAAGATGGAGACGGCTATGGAGGAGGGGTACTCAAATATACCTGTGATCAAGACGGGACGTCCGCCTTAACTGGAGACTGTAACGACTTTGATCCTTTTATTGGTCCCAGTATGGAAGAAGAACCCTTTGATTTGGTTGATCAGGATTGTGATGGATTGGATATTACTTCCTTTGATCAATGTGGAGTGGCTGAAGAATGTGCCGAAGTGCTCAAAATTGGCAATATCGGAATTCCATTTCAACGAATTGAAGCCGGTATGGATCCCTTGGAACGCTATGAGATTGTCGATGACCTGATGATGATGTCGGTAGAAATGACCCAGTTAGCGGTGGGGTATTTAGGATTGGAGAATACTTCGACCTTTACATCGGGTTCATCAGGACAAAAACCGGTAGAAACAGTCACTTGGCATCAGGCGGCATTGATTGCCAATAAACTGACAGAGTATGCCAATGGTGAGTATGCACTGGGTTGGGATTCTTGCTATCAGTGTCAAGGCAATGGCCAACAGGTTTGGTGCGAACCAGCACCCGTCGGACTGGACTGTACGGGTTATCGATTACCAACCAATGCCGAGTGGGAATTTGCATCTAGAGCGGGCACAGCCCTACCATTTTCTAGTGATGGTACTGCTGATGGTGGTATCATTGATCAACCGAGTAAGTGTGATGTGGTACCTGAAGCATCCCAATTTACCAACAATCCCGCATTGGCTCTAACCGATTTTGCGTGGTACTGTGTGAACTCACCCAATAAAACTCAACCGGTTGCCCAACTGGCCCCCAATGCCAATTTTTTGTACGACATGCAAGGCAATGTCTTCGAATGGACCAATTCAGTAGAAGGTGAAGACTTGAGTGGTAGTAACCCTTGGCTTTATGACCCACAGGTGAATAAGATGATCATACGTGGTGGTGCCTTTTTATACCCCGCCAGTTTTGCCAGTCATGATCTGTACGAAATTGCAGACGCCGAGCAAGATAGCCTACCACACATTGGCTTTCGTTTGATGCGTCGTCTTGCTGATTAGGAATGGCTCTTGCTATGAAGACCGACAGCAGAGTATTCAGAGATATCGGTATTTGGTGCCTCTTGTTGATCTGTGTTTGTGGGTGGTTGGGTTTCTTTACCGATGGTTTTTTTGACAACTTTCTGGGTCATCCCTATGGAGATATGCCGGATCACGTTTGGGGTAATGAGTGGTTTGCACATTCATTGAGGGCTGGTCGTTGGCCATGGTGGGTGGAACACAATTATTTTCCTGATGGGGGTGTGTTGTGGCACATTGATCCTCTTGGTGGTTTTGTTCGGCGCTTGTTGTTGTTTATTCCTGCACAATGGGGCTGGAACCTCTATCTGGCTGGATTGGTATGGCTCTTTTCGGTGACGGTCTATCATTGGGCAAAAGACAGTGGCTTAACGATTGTAGAGGCTTTGGGACTGGCCTTATTGGCGATTGTTAATCCCTACCTCAATGGACTGATTCATTCGGGATTGACGGAATACATGGGACTGGGGTTTGGGGTTCTTTTGCTGCGCTCCTTAGGCGACAGGTGCTATTGGAAAGCGGGGATTTGGCTGATGGTTTTGGGGTGCCAAAGTTTTGTGGTTGGACTGATAGGGGTGCTGTACGTTTCAATTGTATTATCCTTGGAGGAAGGTATCGGGCGTTCATCATGGAAGTATTGGTTTCGTGTGGCGTTCCCAAGTGTATTGTTCGTCCTACCTTGGGGGTGGCTCTGCTGGCAAACATTACAACACCCCGATACCGCCTTTCAGATGGTTGAGGCCCCAGGGTGGAATTTTCGGATGCTTCCCACTGTCGATATCTTTGGTTATTTTCCGATTGGAGACTGGGTGCATCCAGATACTCGAACCATGAACCCTGGTATTGTGCAAAACCATTCCTTGGGTTGGGGATGGTGGGTGCTACTGTGCTATGGACTCTACAAAACATGGCAAGAAAAGGCCTTGAACAGCATGAGGGGTATTGGCATCTTTTCGCTGCTGGCTTTGGGACCACGGTTCTCTTTCTTACGTTGGATGCCTTTGGGTGGCTGGGTGTTGTTGCCAATGGCACTGCTTTATGTGCCCTATTCTCCATTTCGTTGGATACATCATCCTTATCATATGGTGATGTTTGTCTGGATTGGTACAGTGCCACTGGTTATCCGGTATTTATCGAGTGCACCCAAATGGTTATGGGGATTGGCGTTTAGTCTGACTGGACTGGAAACCAAATCGGGTTCCGTACCCTATCCTCTTGTACGGACAGACTTTATCGAAGATGTATCTTTGGAAGGTGCACGTTTGGACTTCCCACCAGATCAATCCACCGCCAATCGACAGTATTTAATACAGCAATTGCGACATGGCGAATCCATAGCTTATGGGGTAAACCGGTGGCTGCCAGACTCTGTCTGGAAGGATGCCGGTGTACAACGCTGGGTTCAATTGCTCGATGATCCAATTCGTCGTACCCAAAACAGAGATCAACCTCCCCAACGTTTACGGTTTACCAATACCACTGGGAAACAGCAACTGGACACACTGGGTTTCTCTTGGCTGGTTGTCCATCTGAACTTTTTATCGGACAGCGAAGAACAACGACTCTATCCCCAGTTACAGCGAGAATTGGGCGCACCAGTCATCCAATCAGATACGGTCTGGGTCTATTCTGTATTACCAGAACCTAAATTGTAAATGTTGGTATCAAATGTCAACAAATGTCACCAGAAATCAGTTACACTAAGAACAGAATCAAGGAGAACATGATGATCTGGATCTGGATGGCTATCGGTTGTGTAGACTATGAATTGAGTCGCCGTACAATGGTCGACTCTTATATTCAGTCTTCCCGTGAAGCCGGTGTTGATATTTTATGGGTGGTTGACAATTCGGCTTCGATGTTTGAAGAACAAGATCATTTAGCCTTACATACTGCCCACTTTACGGACTATCTGACCCGTGTGCCAGTAGATTTTCAGTTGGGTGTAATCACCACCGACTTGGCAGTGGAGAGTCCCGGTCGATTGGTTGATGATTTGGTGTTGACCTCAGTGTCAGAAAGGTTCTGGTAGCGGGGCAAAATCAGGTTTACCGCAGCTTCGCGAAGGATAGACAGAACCGCTTCATCAGACACCAGAGCGTCTGGCTCAGCTTTCCTCGTCACCTTCAATATCCTGCATGTTGAGCGGCGTTGCCGGCATTATGGTTGAAACAGCGTGCTTGTAAATCAGTTGAATATGGCCATCACGTTTCAGCAGCATTGAATAATTATCAAACCAGGTAATCACGCCCTGCAGCTTTACGCCGTTCACCAGAAATATGGTAACAGGCACATGCTGTTTTCTAACCTGATTCAGAAAGACATCCTGAAGATTGTGTGTTTTATCCATCTTGCCGCCTTTGATGAGCTAAAGCAGGGCGCAACCCCTGCCTTTGGCCAGCCTTTATTCACCGGCTTCTATATATCCAATATAGTCGGCCTTCAGGGCAGAGGCAAT
>CAKZLX010000022.1 GCA_937127265.1 uncultured Pseudomonadota bacterium | reverse complement strand
GACCTCAGAAACCGCTTGGTTCATTGAAAACGCAGAAGGTACACCCCAACCAGTCGCCCAGTTCCCAGCCAACTCATGGGGACTCTATGACATGCAAGGAAATGTTTTTGAATGGATTTGGGAGCGATTTGCTCGGCACCATGCCAAATCAGTCACCGATCCCTTTGACTACGAAGTCCCAATTTACGAGGTCTATACTCGGCCAATCAAAGGGGGAAGTTTTGCTTCGGGTGCGGATGCCCTTCTTCCCTACAAAAGAGCCAACGCATCACCCTCTTTGCAACACGAAGCGATTGGATTTCGATTGGTGCGTACGCTGACACCTCCCAAAACACCATAGTGCAAGCCTGGAATAAATCTTTCCGACAGTTCCTTTTCAACAGTGTTACACTGCTGTTATCTGATTCTTTTGTGGAGAAACCATGACTCGCCTCACTATCATCTCATCCCTGTTGTTACTCACTGCTTGCTTTGAAGAAAAAGATTACTGTGAAGAGTATGTCGACTACATGTGCGACTGTCATGCCGATGACCCCAACTATGACTGTGCAACACAACAAGCCATCTACGAAGATGCCTCCTTTGAACAACAAACCGAATGTGCCCTTTCCTTGGATGAACAATTGGTCGAAGATGATGAAAATGGCTTAGACTGCCAATTGGGCTCCGATACTGGTACGAGCGATACAGGCGTTTAAGTCATCTACTCAGATGGTTTCGTTTCAGTTTCAGTCAGCACCATTGCATTGATCAGACGGTCAAAGGAATCTGGAATAAACTTGCCCTTTTGAACCAAATGGTACGTTGTATCAATTTGAACACTGCAATATTGCAACTGACCAATCCAAGAATACATGAAATGTACCAGCGCAAAGTTATTTGACTTCAATTTCATATGTAACCGTCGAAGATTTGGAGTGAACACGAAACGGTCATTGTCTGATACCAACTGTTCGCCCCACAAAGATAACGAACACAATCCAGTCGGCCAGTTGGCTGGTAAGACAATCGCATTGTTTGTTCGAACGGAGCAATGCTCAAGATACGCTAGATTCTCCAACGGAGAGAGGTCATCAAGGCAATCAATGAACTGTGCATCCCTCAATTGAGCGTTTTCAGCAAAGTGGATCTCTTGAAATCGGACATTATACAGTTTCAGTACTTCTACAGATCTTGGAATCACCAACACGTCAAAATCTGCGTCCGATAAAGTCAGATAACGCACACTTTCTAGCTGTTGAATCTGACGTGCCAAACGTTTGTAGTCCATATCCAAATCGCCCTTTGGATAACTATACTCGTAGAGTTTCCACGCTTCACTGACATTTTCCATGGTAAAGTCACGGCCATAGATTTCAAGGTTCGACAACTTTGTACAGTATTCCAAGCCATCGATTCCGGTTAGACTTCGGCAGTCCTTAATCATCACTGACCGTAAAGAAGAGGACTTTGGGATTGTGATTTGAGTCAGGTTCGGACACCATTCATAATCAATATCCGTCTCATTTGTCAGGGAAACCATGGTGCAATTAACATCGAGATTTCCTCCACTTGCAACGTTTATGGTGGCGTGACCCTGCTTGTGTCCTTCCCAATTAGAAGCGATGTTAGTCAAACGATCTTCGGATAAATCAAACAGGTTCTCCTCGTCCAACAGCACAGACATCCACGTGGCAAAATGGTGTTCAAATGAAGGAAATAAACCATCCAACAGTACTCTTGCTTGCATGAAATATTCACTACTATCTGACAATAACTCTAGAACCTTCTCCCAATGCTCTGAATCCATCAACTCTTTCCATTCTATGACAAACTCACATATTGATGAGACCTCAGAATCTTTGTAGTCCCCGTATTTGGGTGCAAACACGCCAATTAATCTACGTAGATTGGGCAACTCACGAACCATTTGGGTCCTCTCGCCATAGGATATGTTCCATCTATCGACATACAAGTGCGTTAACGAAGTCGGCAACCGAACTACTTCGGACATATCATCTAAAACGATCAAACACTTGAGGTTCGGAAAATGATCAACCACTTCCTGATTGGCTTTGGCAACAAGAAGTGTAGTTGCTAGATGACCATCTATGGTTCTAGGAGTTAAACCGTCCTTCAACAGTTGCTGTACATGTTCAACCAGTTCTTTGTCTGTGGACGTAGATTCGAAGAAAAGAAGGTCCTTAGGGATGCCGAAAATACAGTCTGCCAAGTTTAATCCTTCCACATACTCTTCTATTGCGAAATCCTTCAATTGATTCCAATGTATAGACCAACCATTTCGATAATCTCCATCCGAGCGATACAAACGATGCATCACAAAAGGTAGAATCGGCTGCAATTTGGCCGAAACCACTCGCCGTTCCTCACATAGTGGAAAGAATACATCGATCCACTCAAGCGTATCTTCCAGTCCAAGTCTCCAAGCGTCTAGATTGCCTTCATACATCAAGTCATAGCGCTGACGTTGACCGACCAAGAACGGAAATCGAGAAGCATGAACAAGCCAAAGTCTATCTTTGTACTGCGCAGGGTTGTCCCAATCACGCGGCTGCAGTTCCGATGACTTAAAAGAATACTCAAACCAAACATCGGGACCAAATGCATGCTCAGCAGGATCATGTGTCGTTTCTTGAATTCGATAGTAATAAAAGGGCAAACACTCCCATTCTGGAGGATAGTCTCCCCAATCTATACCAAATGCGTCCCTATTCCCAGTACCGTTATCTATGGACACATATAAATCTGCAATTGACCCACCTTCATCATCATAAGAATAATCAACGTATGTCATGATACCCACAAATGGGTCGATAGATTTCTGTATCGCTTCTCGATTGTAAGCGTTCATTTGATCCAACGTTTCTTGTCGATAAAACATCCAGTACAAATACTCGTTGTGCTCCATTTCTGTATCGAAAGCATCTCCATACCCACTTGATTCTTTTGCAGGTCGCACAAAATCAGGAACGACATCATACTGCGGATTCCATTGTTTATACAGGTCCTCATCCGACTGAATAAAGAAAGACTGCAAGCACGCATAAAAATCATCCCGATGGGATAAAAAACCATTGAAAGGTCGTATTTTCTGCAACCGTTGAAAGGTGACCTCAGGATGCTGTTCTTCCCAAACGACAGGCCATTCATTTAAATCTTTCAGTGGTAGAAAACGATCGCATCCATAGGTTCCAGGTATACGTGAGAGAACAAACTCATCAATAATCGAAAGCGTTGCTTCGATAAGGGTTGCACCACCGATGATCCAAATTGTTTTTCTTGGATGGATGTATTGTAAATCCAAGATTCGCTGTACGATATCGCCTTGAATGACACCATCTGCCTCTGAACAAACATCTGGATTACCAGTCACCACATAGGAGAGTCTATCGGGTACCGGGTGACCAAGCTGCGAATCCTGCCACGTCGTCCGTCCCATGACCATGACATGTCCTTTTGTCTGATCCATAAACCATTGGAAATCGATTGGAATATGAGACCAAGGCATTTGACCATTGCGTCCAACACCCCCCTCTTCATCACAGGCTAAAATGGCTTTGATCATGATTTCTCCAACTATATATTGTCTAAAATGATACACGTGACCAAATCAACAGGCAAAGTATACTTTCATCAAGTATACTATAGGAGGTGATAGATTTAGTTTGTATATTCATTTTGTCTTTCACTACAATTCTGTATTCGTCCATCTTCTACATCGGCATCCCTATGCTACCTACCGAAGTGATTACTTTTCTTCAACACCTGTCCGTTGGGCAGTTGGAAATTATCTATGAAAACTTGGTGCACAAACGAGAATGTGTAGCCATTCCTTTACCGCCATCACTAGTGACTGCCGATTACCTGATCATCAACCTCTGTACCTTTCCCTACTTGGACTTGTTAGAAGAACTATTACAACATGAAACGGACGGTGGACATTCCTTGCGTAGTGAACTCGGCTCCCTTTACAGCACAGAACATTGCTCTACGCAGTATGAAGAAACCATTCGTGGAATGTTAAAACACCACCACACCTATGCCTCAAGAATGGAGCTCTTTGCCAAACATGCCCAGACCATCGACTGGATGGAAGAACCTTTTGAGCGCTTGGTTGGTATGTTCTCTCAACAAAACATCGGTTTTCGAATGGTTCTGGACAACACAGCAGAGAACCAGACGGTATCTATTCAAGCATCGCATACAGTTGACAGCCAATGGCTCCAATGGTTTGCCGAATCTGCATACCAGAAATATCCGACCCAATTTGCAGAAGAATACTGTCAGTACACTTATCAAACCAAACACTATGAACATCCAATCCGAGTCTTATTGGATTCTTTTGCTCCGACCAATCACACTGCTAACATGCAATGGGACGAGGCCATAACCTGTTTGTGCAGCGAGGATACCACCCAAAGAAGCAAAGGCATCACCTACCTACAAACCATCGTTCAACAACACTCCCATACAGCGTTAGCAATGGCACACCTGACTGAAAATGCCATTATCATCAACAACGTCACCTCTTATCCACACTTCGAAGCCGAATTAGCCTCCAAAGATTCGATACTATCGGCTTTGTGGATATACGCCTACATGCCAGATATCTGCCCACCACCTCCAAGTGCTCTCAATCGCGACACAGACGCTCTGACAAACGATGAGTACAACGCACTAATGATGCCAATCCGAAAACTGTTTGCACCATTTTTAGCCACAGTTCATAGTATTCAGCAACAGTCCATCGAGATTGCTACCATCTAGATTCATTCGTATGTGCACGTTTGCTTTGTCTTTATGGATCACAAAATGACTCACAAATACCTACAAGAGTGACAAAAGTCACAACCGTTGAAAGTACAATGACAATCGTTGCTCGGTCATGACGTGAGTGGCGGTAATGACCATCGGTTCGGATCCACTGGCTAGCAAGTCAAACTTCGCCAAAATATCGGCATCAGGTTGAAAATGAAAAGTTTCCAACCACTCGTGTACAGCCCGTGCACCAGATACCTTTAGTGGATGTTCGGCATATAAACCGGCTTTCTCTTTGGTGTATTGAGAGGAAATACTGAGCAGTTCGATTCCATTACATTTCTGGGAAGGACGGTGAAAATAGTCTTGGGAGGCATAGTAATTGGGACCGACCAACAACAAACGACTGGCTTTGGAGGACACATAGCCATGACTTTCGGTAGGGATTTGCATTTCGCCATACTTTGCCTTCAAATCACCAACACCTGAAAAGTCAAACATCTGTTCTAATAATTGCTGCTCTACAGATGCTTCATCAATGCGTTGATATTGTGGGGGTACCGCTGATTCTTCATATCCTTCATGGTACATATCAAAGTACAAATGCCCCACCGATTGACCAGACAAGGTACGCACCTCATACACATCCAACATGTTTCCATTGCTTGGCATACTCCCAATGCGTCGATATTGTAAGTGCTCACCGTTCAAGCCTTGCAACTGATCCAAATAAGCCCGTTCACCACTTGGTCCCGCACATCGAATTGGCTGTTGTTCACTGCCTACATCTGCCATTGTATCTCCTGTTATCGTATGGTTTATTTCCATGACGACACAAAGATAACTTTTCGGATAGTAAAGAACTTATTCTTGGTGCGACAAAGTCCGGCGTAACTTTTCCAAATCATCAGCCAAAGGAATTCGAAACAATTTCTTGGCACCTGTACGTGGATGCTCAAAAGACAACGAATAGGCGTGAAGCGCCAAACGAGGTGCGCGATCCTTCATCCGCTGTGAACCATATAGCGTATCTCCCAACACCGGATGTTTGGCTTCACTCAAATGAATACGGATTTGATGGGTACGCCCCGTTTCCAAGACACATTGCACCATACTGGCACCTTTGAGTTTTTGTAAGGGTTGAATGTGGGTGATGGCACGTTGTCCTTTGTCAGCGGCTTTTTCACGGGTACCACGCAAACCATCTCCTCGATTTCGGTGCAACACGTTATCAATGGTTTTCTTTTTGGTCCAATGACCACTGATCAAAGCCCAGTATCGACGGGAGACCGTTCTGGCTTCCAATTGGGCTTTGAGCTTTTGTTGGCCATATTCAGTTAAGGCCACCAACATCAGACCTGAGGTATCTTCATCCAAACGATGCACTGGTAAGGCCTCACCACAAATCTTATAGACAAAACCCATCATATTGGGATCTTGGTGACGATTGGCGGCCCGTACAGAAAGGTATCCTGCCGGTTTATAGACCACGACAAAATCGTCTTCGCGATACAACAACACCGGATCGCGACCCGGTCGAAGACGAGGTGCGTTTTCTTTAACCTCAATCTCTGACACTTTCGCCTCTCGGCGGCCATCGGCAGTCGGCATCCCTTGCAAAAAGACCTTTCCTGTCTGTAAAAGGGATTTGATTTTTTTGGCAGAATGCCCTTGGGCCTTTAAAATATCGGTAATCGTTTGCATATACTATCCTTTATAGAGGTGCAATCTAACGGGATCAGAGTACTTTGACACCTTTTCATCAGCAAGTTGTTCATTCATCAGGAGATGACTTCTGTTCAAGATCAGAGAAAACGTTACAATTAACCAATAGACTGTTCCTAACAAATATCGAATCCTTTCTCCCAACAGCCAATGCCTACTCTTCGCACGACATTTTGGTTTAACACCATAACCTTTTCTATAACTATCTTAGTGGGGTGTGGAGAAAAAGAGCCTGATGGATTTGGTATTATCAATACCCAAAACAACACCGACGGCACTGATGTTCGCCTGATTGAAGGTGGCGTAAAAACGTGTTCCAATCCCACTTTACGCCAAAGTAAACCACTCTATCGAGCCACTGACATTGGCGGTTTGGACACCCATGATGCCTTTGAACTCGGTAGTATCCCTGGATTACCCAGTGGAGAATGGGGAGTGGCAGTGGCAGATTTCAACGATGATCAACACCTTGATGTTTTTATTCCAAGAGTTGGCAACAATCTGTTGTTTGTTGGTGACGGCAAGGGGAACTTTACCGACGTCAGTACCACTGCCCTTGGTTCTTGTGAGGATCAATTCTTCTGTATTGGAATTGGTGCCATTCCAGTGGATTTTGACGGAGACAATGATTTGGACATTGTACTGTCGCGCAGGTTTGGTGGACCAGCACTGTTGGAAAATGATGGCTATGGTAACTTTCGAAACGATGTCAGTGAAGAATGGGGGTTAAACGATCCCAGCATCGATGAGTGGTATTTGGAGTATGGTACCGCTTGGGCGGATTATGACTTGGACGGTGATCTGGACATGTTGGTAGGACAATTCCGAGATCACACCACCTTTTCTGATGATGTTTACGAAACCAGTGCTTACCCCACCAGTCACCCCGATAGGCTCTTGGAAAATCGTGGAGATGAGGGCTTTATTCTGCGAGAAGATCTATTGCCCACCGACACCAATGATGGATACCCTTTTGTCACTGGATGGCACGACATCAACCAAGACGGAAAACCTGAGCTACTTAGTGGCGATGACAACGGGGCGCCGAATCGATGAAGACGGGGGCG
>CAKZLX010000021.1 GCA_937127265.1 uncultured Pseudomonadota bacterium | reverse complement strand
CCTAGCGAAGTATCTTGTCTGAAATTATCGAGGGCAATCTTTTCGGATTGGGTAATTACACCATCTAAAGATTTCATACTGTCGATCAACCACTCACACCCCGTGATGACTTCCGCAGGCAAAATACGCTGGTTGTTGTCAGTATCTAAATACGCTAAAAATTGTTGGTTACAAGAGAGTCCATCGATTGGGGCACTGTTCGCCGACCAATGAATTGGATCTAGGTCAGGGATGCGTTTGAATGTGTCCACAGAATCGACCACCAATTGGTAACGATTGTTTAATCGACGTAATTGTAGTGATGTAGGTAATGGATTTGGATTCATCAGTGTATCTCGATGGGTTTTGTTCTTTTACCCAATTCTTATGAATACTTCCATACCGATTGTAGAATGATTGCTCCTGCTTTGAGACTATTTTTCAGATTTCCTGATATTTTGGAGGTTCCAATTGTTCGTTTACGATAGGGGAGTTCAATTTCGCGTATCGAGAGTCGATGAATAACCGCTTTGAGTTGCATCTCAATGTTCCAACCAAAATTTTCATCCGCCATTTGTAACTCCAGTATCTTGTCGATTATAAAGGCACGAAAGGGACCCATATCTCGATAACGATACCCAGTTTTGAGACGCATAAGGTTGACCGCCAGCAGGTTTCCAAAGCGTTGATGTGCTTCTAAGTTGACTTGATCTTCCAACCGAGTTCTTGAGGAAAGGCACAAATCAACATTTTCATGTAATATCGGTTCCACCAAAATGGGGATATCCGATGGATTGTCACTTAAATCGGCATCGAGTACAATCGCAATGGTGAAACCACGTCGTTTGGCTTCGAGCATCCCTGTCATAATCGCATTGCCATACCCCAACCGTGTTTCTTTGATGACAATAGCATTTGTGGTCGTTGCCTTGGCATAACTCTGGTCGGTGCTGGCATTGTCAATGACAAAAGTTTGACCATAAAATAAGGCTTGTTCGATGGCGTTTACAATATTCTCTTCTTCGTTGTGGCAGGGGATGAGGATTGCCAATTGCTGGTATTTCATGTTTGCTCCAAGGTCGACCATCAAAGGAATAACGTAAAATCAATGGCTTTGGTTCTTGGATGTTATGGATGAAATGAAAAATTGTCACCATCCAGTCGAAATTTTTTCCTGTTGTAACGGATGATTCTTGGATACACTGAATCTATGCCTTCTTTGTTGATTCCAACGTTGACTGCCTTGTCCGGTGGTTGGTTGTTTCGCGATTACAAGCGTCGTCGTTTGCAGTCGCCTGAAGATCGCTACATGGCGATGTATGGACACAAAGATTGGGGCAGTAACAATATGGATATGCGAGTTCATTTTGATACGACGGTTGATGCCGAGGTAAAAAAGGCTTGGTTGACGCGATTGGAAGCCCGTTTGCAGGTTGAAGATTCCATGTTGTCAGAGATCGCAGAGATGGACGGAGACGGACTTGTTTTTCGACGTGTCGCTACAACTGTGGATGATCTATTAAAACCGCGTCAAGGTGTTTGGTTTGATTTGTCCACGCCGGGGTTAATTCACATCATTTGGAACCATTTACAAGTGGATGGGGTCGGATTGTGGAGAGAGTTGCGTGAAGTATACGATGAAAATCCTCCCTTGATACCCTATCGAAGTGTTGCTGCGCCACCACCAATTTTACCTGAACTGATGGGCATCCCACAAATGGCGAAACAGGCAACGATTCGTGGCTCTTTGTATAAAGATATCGATATCGAACAAGGGGTTGAACAACATTTTACGATGTGGGACGGGAGTGTCATCCGATCCTTGAAAGACAAGTGCTCGGCGGAACTTGGCAAGACCGCACCATTTAATTTGGTGACAGCGGCTTTGGTTGCCGAGCGTATTTTTCAACGACATCCCGAAACCAAAAAAATAAACTTAGGGCTGACAGTGTACTTCCCATTTTTAGAGTCTCGCAACAAATACGGTGTGCAAGTGCGAACTGTAAAACGAGACAATGTTCAAGGACTGGTTAGGCAATTGATGAAAAAACAGTCTGGTCCGGTGGCTACTTGGGGAGCCGCGGCAGCGCAAGGATATGCACTCAACCGTGTTCCCAATAAATGGTTTATGAATCTGATGTCTTATTTTCGTAAGCAGATTGATGTGTTAATCGCCAATGTCCCAGTGGGGCAAGTTCCAGTGACCGTTGGTGGTCAGTTGGTGCAAGTTTCTTGCCACACCCGTGAACTGTCATTGCCATATTATGTATTGCTGATGGGAACTCGTGGAGAGGTTCATACTTCGATGACCACTCGCTATAAGCAGGAGCCTTATGTACGAATGATGGCCTTACCAGACTTGACCTGAGGTTGGTTTCTCTCTGATTTCGATGTACATTGAGGTATGTGGCAAATAATTTGGGACCAGTGGAGCGGTGGATTTGGTTGGTTGGTACAACAGGTATTGTGTCAAACAGTTTGGACCGCCAATTACTTTTGGATGGTGACACTGTTGACGGGGAGCATCTTATCCTTGGAATGGTTGTTCCCATGGCGTCAAAATCAACCGTTTTTTCGTAAAGATTGGGGATTGGATCTGTTGTATCTCTATGCCAACATGTTTATTTTTGCGATTGTCTTGGAAGGCGTATATGCCTTGTTCGATGGCGCGCTAGAAGGATGGTCATTACACCCATTCCAATCGCTTGAATGGGGCTGGCAATTGCTGTTGTTCTTTGTCATTCAAGACTTTTTACAGTGGGGGATGCATCGTTTGTTGCATCGAGTGGACTGGTTATGGCAATTTCACCAGATTCATCATTCGGTAGAGGAGATGGGTGTTGCCTCTCATTTTCGCTATCATTGGATGGAGAACGTGCTCTATAAACCAACCAAACTTGCTGTACTCGCTTTGTTTGCAGGTGTGGAACCGCAGATGGCAGTATTGGTGCATATGGGTAGTTTGTTGATTGGACACCTCAATCATGCCAACCTTTCTTTGGATTGGGGACCTTTACGATATATTCTCAACTCACCCAAGATGCATTTGTTGCACCACAGCCGAGAACGGATTGCTGACGGTGGTGTGAACTTTGCCATTTCTTTGACCTGTTGGGACTTTCTATTTGGCACGGCGCATCAGCCACTGGAAGATGCGGAGATGTCATTAGGCTTTGCAGAGATGGATAAGGTTCCCAAAACATTTGGGGGACAAGTTCTTTATGGTTTTCGAGCCGTAACCACGGACCAATAGTCGATTGTGGGTCGGCAGGTCACCTCAACAAACCCAGCTGTCTCTAGTAGGTTTTTCAACTCTGTAAAGGAAAACTGTTGGCCATTGGTCCAAATCAACATATCCAAGTTGACCAGAGCATTGGCCAATGGTTTGTGTTGCTGATTGGTGAGCTTTTCATGGATGAAGATGGTACCGTTTGGTTCTAGGCAAGAGAAGGCTCTCTTTAAAAGACGCTGGCATTCCTTAAAGTTCCAATCGTGTAGAATCTGCGACAGTAAAACGGCATCACCACTCGGCCAAGATTGATTGAACATGTCCAGTCCCACAAAGGTGGCGCGGTCAGTAACATTTGCCTCGGTCAGATATTCACCGGTGATCGTTTCCAACATCGGTAGGTCACAAATACTGGCTGTCATTTGGGGATATCGTTGAAGCAGCGTGATACCAAAAACACCAGAGCCTGCCCCCATATCAATCAGGTGGGTTACGGATTGCCACTCACTTAAAAGACTCAAGGCCTCTGCGGGTTGGATAGAAATCGACTGCATTGCTGCGGTGAAGTGACGGGCCTGTTCTCTATCGTCTTGATGAGAATTCCATACGTCCACATCCCCATAGACGGTGGGTCGATCTTCACGCATGGCTTGCAACAAATTTGTTGGGGTGAGAAAGTTCTCGAAATCCATCTCGATCAGTCCACCGATATAATGTGGTTGGGTGGATACCAAAAAGGCGTTGCTTTCTGCTGTGTTTTGAAAGAGGGAATCGTTTTCTACAATCAAGTCCATGGCGACCAAAGAACGAAGTAGGCCTCGAAGTCCACGTTTGGATAGAGCAAGAGTGTCTTGTAGAATATCGAAGGATTGGGGTGTTTGCAAGAGATCAAATAAACCCAAATGGACTGCCACTGTCAGTGCACTTGATCGTCGTGCGGCAATGTAGTGATCGTAAATGTGTTGACTGGACAGGGGCATTATCGTCTCCACAGTGGCTTTCGGTTGTTGAGTTCTTCGCGGAGGTGTTGTAGGTCATTTTCCAAACGGGCACGCAATTGATCCATCGCGGCGAGTTCTGCCGATTTTTTAGCATTATCGGCCAATAGAGCGTTGAGTTGCTGTTGTAAACTTTGGATGTGATCTTGTTGTTGCTTGATAAAATCACTCCAATTGTGAGCTACGTCATTTTTGAAAGCCGATAGTTGCTCCATTGCAGTGGTCACTTTGAGTAGACTGGCGGTTCCTTGCTGTACTTGCAGGTTGGCTTGTTCAAGCAGTGTTGATTGATGGAGGCGCGTTTTTTCCAGTACATGGATTTGTTGCTCAAGTTCTTCCAATTTGGCGATCGCTTCAAAATTCTGTTGCTGTGGTTGGAGGGCTTCCACCAGAAGATGTGGTTTGACCGTTCGACAAGAAGGGTCTTGTAGCCATTGAATAAGTGAACCAACGATGTTTTGGGGAAGGTGTTGTTCTTGAAATTGTTGGAGAGCCTTCTTTGGAATCGGTTGGTTGAATGCCTGAAGTACAGTGGTTTCATCTGTGAAATCGACATACCGACAGAGTTTGGGTTGCGAACGGGTCAGGACGTTTTGGTTGGCGGAGAGTATCGGTTTGTTACACCCTAAAAATTCCATGTGTCGGAAGGCGCAGGCTAGATAGCGTTCAGGAGAGTCTGGGTTGAGGTCTAGACCGAAGTCCGTTTTGGCGATGACACTGCGATAGGCTTCTCGACTGGTCCAAGGATGCACCATCAATCTAGGATGGGTAAACGGCACCGATTGATCTGGAGGAGAAAACCAGTGAATCTGCCCATTGTCCTGGTTGTCTAAAATTCGTAACAACTGTTGAAGATTGTCCCAAGGATGTTGCCAGGGCCAAACGCGTCCACCACCAACCAAGGTCAGTGTTTTTGGTGGGGTTGATCTTTCGATGTCGAGTGCCAAAGGGGTCATCAACATTCGTGTAGACAGTTCGCTAACCCCAATCAGTCGCAAGAGTGCAGTCCAGTGATCGCGTTGTAAACGGTGTGCCACCAAATAAGCATCGGAACGATGAAGAGCCAACAACAGATGATGACTGACTTCACCCCTATCTTGCTCAAACATCGTCTCCATCAGTCTTGGTGCATAGAGATCGGTGATTACTGGGGTGTTTTGAAGTTCCTGACGAGTGGGCAGTAGAGCAACATCTTCGATTTGGGTACAGAGTATGACATCAGGTTTTGAATACTGAAGGTGTTTGGCAATATGCTCTTTCCAATTGCCCTCAACATCCTCCTTGCAGACGAAGTCCAAACGGCTGGTGGGTAGACGATGCTGAATCCCTTTACAGAGGTGTTCTAAGCGAATGTTGGCACCTGTTTGTGGTTTGCTGGTAGGGGCTAAATGATGGTGATGCAAAATACAAAGTTTCATATGATTTATCATAACCGAGTTCGAGCATTTATGACATGAAGCCAGAACTGTGTACTTTATTGCTTTATATCCTTGGATGTGAGTAGTATTTTTCAATAGCCCACCGAACACAGGGATTTGTGTTAGATTTAAAGTGCGCAAACAGAGGTGTATATCTCCATATTCAAACGTAAACCTTCACAATCAAACAATGGCTCATCGAAGTCGTCTTCAAACTTATCGCCAAGGTTCTCTCGACATAACGAAGGGCATGTGATTCGTGGAGATAACAATTCAATGGTCGCAGATTGGGTGCGTCAACATCCCAATTCCAACGAGGAGTTACGAGATCCCGTCATTTATGATAATCAAGGGGATTGGAATCAAGACACACGGTGGAGTCTTCGTAATCAAACTGATTTGGAAACTGGAAACAGTCAACGTCGTGGCGAAGTGAACCTCCAAAAAAAAGATGACGATACCAATGCGCGGATAGGTGTTTCGGCTTCGATGAACGACCAACGACGTGGAAACGAATCGCTACGAACATTATCAGGTGGATATACAGGTACTGGTGAGCAAGAAACGCATTTTGGGAAGGTGACCGCCCAGTCCAGTGGTAGTGTAACCCGTGGACCAAATGGACCTTCTTGGAGAGCACAAAGTTCTATGGGACTAAAGCGTGAAGATGCTAGTGGCGCCGAATGGGCAGGTAATTTAACAGGTCGAGTGTCGGGAGATGGTGGACATGCAGTGCAAGGCTCCTTGCAACGATCTGCTGAACTTGAGGGCATGAAAATCCAAGAACAGTTGAGTGTTGGACCAAACGGTGTACGAGCAAGTCGAGCCAAAAATAATTTTGGGCAAAATGTCGAGACAGAACAGTTAGATTCAGGCTTCACACGACGACGCGAATCGAATCGTTTTGGGTCACGTATGGGGATAGACTTGGGTTCGGACCTTTCTTTAGACGGTTCGTTGTCTGGTTCTCGTCAACAAACCACATGGAACAGAGATAATATCTCTGCGGGTAGTTCTTTTCTCAAAGGAAACATACAAGGTCGTTTGAAAGATCGTGAGACCACTCTTGATGCACAGGGTTCTCTGTGGGAAGGGAATGCTTCGATCCGCAAACGTCGTCGCCACGCTTTCTTTGATGAGGATTTTGAAACCACCGGAACCTTGTCTGGGACTGCTGATATTGGTGGACGTGCCAAGGCCAAAGCCGATTTTTCAAATGGTGTGAATGCTGAGGTGGATGGTTTTTTGGGCGCAAAAGCAGAAGCTTCGTTGAAAGGAGAATTGGAATGGGACCGCCAAGATGATTATAGCGATCTCTTACGGGACCACTTTGATAATTTCCCCGGAACGTGGGATGATCGATTGGTGGACAAAATACCCGACAAAGCCCTTCAACGAGCTGGACAAGTGTTGTTTGGGAAAGGAAAGACCAAATTGGCGTCGGGTAGTGTTGGTGTTGATGCCCGAGCAGGTGTCGGGGCCAATGCTTCGGCCTCGGCACAGATGAACGAGGGTTTTCTCGAATTGGGTGCTTCAGTTGGTAGTGCCGTCGGATTGGGTGGCGGTGTATCGGCTCGTGGAGGCGTCAATCCAGTCGCAATCGGTCGTCTGGGTGTGCTCAAAGGCATGGAAGGTGTCAATCGTGGGTATGATGGTGCGGAACAATTGACCCAAAATGTTCGTGAACGTGCGGCGAGTGATACGGCATTGGTTGGTCAAGAAATCGAAAAGACCGCCAAAGGAAAAGGCCCCTTGAGTCGATTGGCACGCATGCTACTCTGGGCTGATCGGAAAGCCCGTGGATTAGACAAAAAGTAGTATACTATCACGATCATATAGATAAAATAGCAGACCAGAAGATCTTTTACTTCTTGTCTCAACTGGAACAAAAATATTGTCTGTGGTTATAGTATACAAGAGATAAA
>CAKZLX010000020.1 GCA_937127265.1 uncultured Pseudomonadota bacterium | reverse complement strand
AACCAGTGCAACGACGTGTGTTGTTTGCGATGTTTCAAAATCTGCGTCTATACCCTGAGGGGCGCTATAGAAAGTCAGCGGCCGTTGTCGGGGAGGTCATGGCAAAATACCACCCGCACGGTGATAGCTCGATTTACGATGCCATGGTACGGATGGCTCAGCCCTTCTCATTGCTTCACCCTTTAGTCGATGGTCAAGGGAATTTTGGTTCGATGGACGGTGATGGTGCTGCCGCGATGCGATATACCGAAGCCAAACTCACTCCAATCAGCATGGAACTATTGAGTGAAATCCGCCAAAACACGGTTAACTGGCGTCCAAACTACGACGGACAACACTCTGAACCCATCGTATTGCCGGCTCAATTGCCCCACCTTCTCATTAACGGCGCCGAAGGGATTGCCGTGGGGATGTCTACTCGAATCCCCCCACACAACCTGCGTGAAGTAATTGACGCCTGTGTGGCATTAATTGACGATCCTTCCTTAAATTCCTTGGACTTAGCAAAAAAAGTCAAAGCACCAGACTTTCCTACGGGTGGTCTCATTCTGAATTCACGCGAAGATTTACGTCAAATGTATGCCAAAGGCAACGGTGTCATCAAAATGCGGGGGACTTGGGAACTAGAAAAGGACGGACGTCGTTATTCTGCGATTATCACCTCAATTCCCTACGGTCTTAACAAAGCCACCTTGGTCGAAAAAATTGGTGACTTGATCGCCCAAAAGAAAATACCGCAATTGGTTGACATTCGCGATGAATCAACCGACGAAGTACGTATTGTGGTCGATTTAAAGGTTGCCGCCGGTCGTTCACCGGAAACCGAAATGGAACACGCAATGGCCTACTTGTGTCGTTACACCCCTTTACAAAGTACGTTCCCGATGAACATTACTTGTCTAGTACCCACTGATAACCCTGAAGTATCGGAACCCTTAAAAGCCACTTTGTATGATGTCATTCGTTATTGGCTGGACTTTCGATTGGCGACAGTCGTAAAACGATTCAACTTTGAACTCAAAAAACTGAAAGACCGTATCCACACACTAGAAGCATTTGCCAAGGCATTTGATGTTCTCGACGAAATTATCGCACTCATTCGTGCTTCTGAAGGTCGCTCTGATGCCAAAGAACAAATGATGGAACGGTTCAAGTTTGACGAAGAACAAACCGATGCCATCCTCGATCTCAAACTCTATCGGTTGGCCAAACTTGAAATTCACGCCATTGAAGAAGAATTACGTGAAAAGAGAGAAGCAGCCAGTCACATCGAAGGCATTCTCAGTTCCAATGCCAATGTATGGAACATCGTCAAAAGTGAACTTCTTGAACTCCGCAAGCTCTACGGCAAAAAACGTCTCTCCAAGATTGGTGGAGAGGAAGCCGAAACCAACATGGCCGATGAATCCGCCTACATCATCGATGAAAAATCTTATATCATCGTTACCGAAAACGGATGGATTAAACGTCAAGGTCGTTTCTCAGACGTTTCCAAGATTCGCATCAAAGATGGTGACAGCATCCTAGCGATCGCCAAGGGAAGCACCAAGAATACCATGGCTTACTTCACCAACAAAGGGACCGTCTACGTTCAGCGAATTGCCGACATCCCTTCCACTACGGGGTATGGAGACCCACTCCAAAGATATTTTGGCTTTGCCGATGGCGAAAAATTAGTCGGTGCGATTGCCATCGATCCATTGTCTTTACCTGAAATACCAGAATCGGTTCCCATCGAAGATCACGAGCACACCCCTCCTTATGGTATTGCCATCACCACAGGTGGTCGAGTGGTTCGCTTTTCGATCATCGCCCAAAAAGACGTCACCAACAAAAGTGGACGTCGCTACATGAAGGTCAATGGTAAAGACGATACCGTACTAGCCGTCTACCCTGCCATCGGAAATGAATGGGTTTCTTTATACACCGAGCAAACTCGCGCCCTGTGCTTTCCTGTGTCGGAAATCACTTTGGTACGTGGTGCTGGAAAAGGCGTCATCGCTATCAAAATGGACAAAGGTGACACCGTAAAAGGCTTTCGACTGGTCCATTCAGAAAAGGATGGTATCTCGGTGGAAACCAGTCGCGGTCGTGACATTACCATCCACCCCAAGAAATATGGAGGCTCACGTGCCGCCAAAGGAAGCAAACTTTTACAACGTGGTACGGTCAGTGACTGGACTCGCCCCATGCTTCGTCTAGACAAAATGTTCAAACATACAAAGAAATCAGGTCAGGGAGACACCTCATCTGAGGAAGGATCATCCACTAGTTCAAGTACCACCAAGTCAAAGGTATCAACAAACCACGCTGACTCAAACGTCAAAACAAAGACACTCGACAACAACTTGAACACTTCCATCAAACACCCTGTTGAAGAAGCAAACAACCCATCATCAAACACAGTGAAAATCTCCGACCAGACACCCCATACGACATCGGCAAGCCCTGCTGAAAACACACTGTTTCCAAGTCTCGACAATACCGAAACATCCACTGCGGCGACAGACTCACCTATCGACACAACCAAACGTCGAAAGCGCCCACAAATTGTTGTACGCGCCAATTATCCTGACCCCAACCAACTCAAACTGTTCTAAAAACACGAGGTACTCATGTCATATACAGGTCAAAACATTACCATTCTCGAAGGATTAGAACCAGTTCGAAAACGACCGGGAATGTACATCGGTGGTACAGGCAAGGCTGGACTACACCACTTAATTTGGGAAATTGTCGATAACTCTATTGATGAAGCAATCAATGGTTTTGCTAGCAAGGTTTATGTCACTCTACACAAAAATGGTAAAACGGTCACCGTTTCTGACAATGGGCGTGGCATTCCGGTGGACATTCACCCAAAAGCCGGCGTACCAACCATCCAAGTCATCCTCACCACTCTCCATGCTGGTGGAAAATTTGACCAAGGTTCTTACATCACCTCAGGTGGTTTGCACGGGGTGGGCTCAAGTGTGGTCAACGCACTCAGCAAAGAGTTAATCGCTACGATTCGTAAAGATGGTCATGAATACCAACAAACCTATCGTCGCGGAAAAGTCAGCAGCGAACTGGTCAAGACACGTGAATGTCGAGGCTCGGGTACCAGTATTCAATTTACCCCCGACGAAGACATCTTTGGAGAAATTGACTTGGATGCAGAGTTAATCCTCAAACGATTAGAAATCTCTGCCTACCTCAAGAAAGGCTTAAAGATTATCTTTCAAAATGAGGCAACCTCCTCGCGCGTTGAAATGCAATTTGAAGGTGGTGTGGCTGATTTTCTGACCAAAGAAGTTGGTAAAAATGGCATTGTGGGCAAAAAGTCTTTTGTATTCTCTAAGGCAGAACATCCTCGGCTCGATTTAGCACTCTGCTGGACTGATGACACTTCGGAAAAAATACGTTCTTTCGTTAATGGCATCCCCACACAAGATGGCGGAACACATGAACAAGGTCTCAAAGATGCGATTTTACGTTCGGTGCGTACCTACTTGGATACTCAACAAGTTTCTTTACCACGAGGCATCAAACTCTCGGCTGAAGACATTCGTGAAGGTGTGGTGGGAATCTGCTCTTGCTTTTTATCAGAACCCCAGTTCCAAGGACAAACCAAAGACAAACTCAACAACCCTGAAATGCGCGCACAAGTTGAATCGGTTGTTCGCCCAGTTCTCGAAAAATGGCTCTTGGAAAACAGCAGTGTGGCGGATGCCTTGATTGCAAGGATGGTGTTGGCCGCCAAAGCACGGCAAGCCTCTCGAGATGCCACTTCACAAGTTCGTCGAAAGTCGGCAACTAATCGCAAACTGAATCTACCTGGAAAGTTGGCTGACTGCTCAAACTCAACACCAGAAAAATGCGAACTCTTTATTGTGGAAGGTGATTCTGCGGGAGGTTCAGCCAAACAAGGACGTGATCGGAAGACACAAGCCATTCTTCCACTACGAGGAAAAGTCCTCAATGCGGAACAAGCCAACATCAAAAAGGTCATGGGCAACAAAGAATTGTCAGACATTGTCAGTGCATTGGGTTGTGGAATTGGTAAAGGCTTCAACATTGACCACTTGCGTTACCACAAGATTGTCTTGTTGATGGATGCTGATCAAGATGGCAATCACATCGTCACCTTGATGCTCACATTTTTGTATCGATACATGAAGCCATTGATCGATGGGGGCTATGTTTATATTGCTCAACCACCGTTGTATCGAGTCGACATCGGAAAAGATACCCACTGGGTCACCGATGACCGTGAGTTGGAAAAGCTCAAAAAGAAAGCCTCTGCACGTTCAAAATTTCAAATTGCACGATTCAAGGGACTGGGTGAAATGATGCCCAAAACATTGTATCAAACTACTTTGGATCCCAAACGTCGTAAACTATTGCGGGTGACCATTCCCGACGCTAAAAGTTTGGAAACTGAAAACACCATTACCGAACTCATGGGCAAAGACTCCTCTCAACGCTACAAAGCCATCATGGATTGGATGAATGTGGTTGAGTTCGTAGACGTCTAATATGGCTGTCTATATAAACCACTGGGTTCTACACCATCAAAGAACAAAGATCAAAGGAAGATCGAACTATCTTGGGCTATCGCTACATCCTAAGCGGTATGAAGTGACACTGGATTTATGTGGATTCAGCTGAAGAATCTGATGAACCATCGGATGTTGACGTCTC
>CAKZLX010000019.1 GCA_937127265.1 uncultured Pseudomonadota bacterium | reverse complement strand
AACAAAGACTCAAAGCCTTGATGGTGAGCAACCGCAGTTCATACTCGGATATCGAACACATTTGGTCCGAATTGGATTGGGCAGATCAACTGTACCGACGCAATCCGATTTGGCCAGTTATCGACGTCACCAAACGTGCCGTAGAGGAAACCTCTGCCATCATTTTACAAACCATGGCCGATCGTGGATTGGCGCACACCACAACAGAAATTGGACAGTTATAATCAAAACATGAGTAATCTAAACACTGAGACAACGATACATGGTGCATTGTGATTGGCGATATCATTGACAAATATCAAATCATCAAAAAGATTGGTGAGGGCGGGATGGCTACGGTCTATCAAGGGCGTCATACCAGTTTGCATCGTGATGTTGCGGTCAAAATCATCCATCCTGGACTGGCAAACAACCAACGCAATCGCAAGCGGTTTACCCGTGAAGCCAAGGCAATTGAAAAGTTAGACCACAAAAATATCGTTAAAATTTGGGACTATTCTGGTGAGATCGACCCCAATAACGAACAAAAACCATGCTACATCATCACCGAACTGGTACAAGGGCTGAACCTCACCCAACTGCTGGCCGAACAAGATGAAATCCCCTCCGAAGTGATTGCACTCATTGGCATTGAAATCTGTGACGCCCTCTCATATGCTCACAGCCAAGGCTTCATCCATCGTGATATCAAACCCGACAACATTATGCTGCGATCTGATGGGGCACTGAAACTGTTGGATTTTGGTATTGCACGATTTGCCGATGAAGACAGTTTAACCATGACCAAGTCCTTAGTCGGTTCACCGGCTTTTATGAGCCCAGAGCAGGCATTGGATGAAGCCGATGGACCACTTGATCATCGGAGTGACTTATTTTCACTAGGCATTGTGTTGTTTCAACTGGCGACCCATGAACTGCCTTTTCACGGATCAAACCCTTCCATCGTATTGAAAAATATCATCGACAATCGTCGCCAGCAAGCCCACTGTATCTCTCCACAAATGTCACTGGCACTCAGTGATTGTATTGAAGGACTTCTACAAACCAATCGGGACTTACGCTACACCGATGCGCAGCAAACCGCCAATGCGCTTCGTAAAGTGTGGTCAGAAGCCAATCTTGATCTTCACGATGAAGAATGGTCACTCCGCTACTGGTTGGCCGACCCCACATCCTATAAAAATAGACTGGAAACTCATCTCAAAACAGTCTTATTGACCAAAGGAACTGAACTGACCCAACAAGGTCAACAATTGGAAGCCCAACGCTATTTGAATCGCTTGTTGATGATTGACCCTGAAAATGACAGTGTCTTTGATCTATTGCAAAATATGCACAGCCATTCTGAAGTCCCCGTTCAAACAACCAAAATGCCTGCGTTGTGGATGTACGCGATTCCAGTATCGCTCATTGGTATTGGTCTATGGATATTTTTTCCGAGAGCAAACAAACCAGTCGTATCTCTCCAAGTTAGTGAGTCGCCACCCCAAACGGAAACAATTCTTCAACTGACCGATCCGATACCAAAAGCAAAACCGACCGATGACACCCAACCCATCGCCGACTCTACACCAGTGACCCAACCGATTTTAAAGCCACCAAAGAAAAAAAGACCACTGAACACCCCGACCATTACTCGTCCTGTTACCAAACCGAAAGATAAGACAACATCAAACGCCGCTAGCACTCAGACAACAACAGATTCAAGCACCATTGAGACCAATGAAAAACCAGCCCCCGGTTTACTGACAATATCCATACCCAATGCTTGGGCTGAAATCTGGATTGACGGCAAAAGTTTCGGTAGAACTGGACAGGTGAAGCCCATCGTCTTAGAAGCCGGAACCCATGAATTAAAACTGGTAAATCCCTATTCGGTGCCACATGTAGAAACCATAACCATAACCCCAGATCAAACGACCCACATCGAAGTCCGTTCACTCAAACGACGACCGGCCAAACTAATATTTGCCTCCACCCTCTCTCCTGAATGTCAAGTGGCCTTAGATGGTATCGATTTAGGCGAAATGGGAATCTTAAAACACCAACTGTTGATCGAACAACCAAACTTACCACACGCATTAACAGTCGATTGTCCAGAGGACACCTACACCCAAGAAATTGGACAATTAACACCAGGTTCCAGTGTCCCTGTACGATTTTGAAGAGCAGGTCAATGTCGGTTATGTTGTACACAAACATTTGGAATGTTTTTTGCATCATAGAATCTTGTGTACACAACAAACCTCAACAGGGGTGATTCGTTGAACCATCAACACAACACATCGTTGCTTGGACTGCTCATCATGCCTTTGTGGACGGGTTGCTATTACTGGCAACCCTTGGAAGTGTACACCCCCAACACCGTACCCGAAATTCTATACTCCGACCCTCCCTTAGGAGCCAGTATGCAAATGAGAACCTCCCAAAACAATCCGGCTTTCGTTGTGGCACAAGACCTTGATATCGACGATACATTACAGTTTCAATGGTTTATCTCTGGCGCAGTCATTTTAGGTCCTGGAGAAACGATCATTCAACAAGACTTCTTAGGATCAAAAATTGATATCCAAGCGGCTGAAAACAGTTGGCACGGTAGAACCTTGACCTGTGTTGTTGTCGACTCTATGGGTGCTACGTCAAGCATCTCTTGGCCCATTGAAATCTTGGAGGAGAATTAACATGCACTCCCTCAAAAGAACTTGGACATATCTATGGCTGATTGCCCTCCCTATGCTGGGAGGTGCAGACTACGGTTTGGATGCATCAAGTGAAGAACAATATAATGGTTCTGGATCCCCAATGGATTCATCCGACTATCGTCTCTTGAGATTGGACATCACACCCTCAAATGCCACCGAAGACATCTTACCCCAATCTTTTTGGATCAATGAAGACTCCGATTGGCAAAATCTCGATCTCGATTTACAAACCAGTACAATCATTGAAGGGAATATTTCTGGGTATACCATCTATCCCTACATTGATGTGGCGATTCCTGGTGAACAAGTACCTGTTGAAGCCCAAGTGCAGATCCAATTGCCAAATGGCATCAACGGTGCCATTGTCAACTCTGATGTGGACGGCAATTTCACCCTCGCTGTACCCAAAGGCTCAAACTATCAAATGAGTATTACCCCTCTGTCGCCCCAAAACGTCCCCTACTCTGTACTCGAAGATATGCGCTTTGAATCCGACCCGGCACCAATGGATATTGACTTGGGGGAAGGAATTCCAATTTACGGACGAATCCTCGATCATGACAACGCACGAACAGCCACCGCACAACTTATTGACACCCATACCGGCATCAAAGGTCCACAAGTTGATGTCGCTGACAATGGATACTTTCAATTGCGGGCTCCACAATTGCGTTCTGACTTGACTGTTCGAGTACAAGGGACCAACAATGCCCTCCTCCCGACGGTTGACATTCCGATTCGTGTTGAAGAAAATGACACCGATGGCTTTCGATTGGATATTGAATTGGGGAACTTGGATGTCTCCACCGTATTTGGTCGCATCGTCAACCTTGAACAAATTGCCTATGCCGATCGCAGCACTATCATTTTTGAATCGATTGAACTAGCTGACACCGAAGGAAAGGTCCGAGTCGAAACCAACAACGACCTCAATGGGAATTTCACAGTTCATTTATTGGATGGTCTCTATAAGATGACTGTAATCCCACCCTACAGCGAAAATTCAATCGTCTCACCCACCTCACTAGATGTGATTGTTGACGCCGATCACTTAGGATTGGGCGATATTATCTTGCCGGACCTAGTGACCGTTACAGGCTCGTTGTTGGATACCGATGGCCTACCAAGCATTGATACCACCATTCAATTCAAAGACGTCAATTATGCCAACACCATCCACAGCACCCAAACTGACCAAACCGGACGCTTCTCCATCAAACTCCCACCAGTATTGATGACCACCACCATTCTACCCAATACAGCCACTTCAGCCATACAAAACTTCACCACAGACTTACGAGGCGAAGTTCGTCAGTTCGATTGGACACTGCAAACTGGGCAACCCTTATCCGGTGTTGCTAGTTATGAAGGATTTGCGGTTCCCTTTGCTTTGATTGAAGTGTTTCAAGGCGAGCAAAAACTAGCCACTGGTCTGACTGGACAAAATGGTGACTTCAACTTTCAGATTCAAGTCGCCGAATAAGTGTATACCCAAAAAATCCGGTGACAGATTGGACTCTTTAATTGAAGAATCTGCAATTGTGGATACATTTTCAGCATGTTGCTTCACCCTATGAAAACGCTGCGATTGGCAGTCTATCTTCCTCTTACAATGTGTGTCACCAGTACTCTCTGTCCGGTATCTGAAGCAGTTGCAGCCCCCTTAACCTTACAAGACTCACTGGTGGATCTCAACGAAGCCGTACAATTGTATCAAGTGGGAGATGTTTTTATGAGATTCCCTTCAGACCCGCAAGCCTTTGGAGGTAATGTTGC
>CAKZLX010000018.1 GCA_937127265.1 uncultured Pseudomonadota bacterium | reverse complement strand
GTTCACCCTTGGTGTTGGCCAAGTGCAACTCGCCGTGACTCGGTCGATCCAAGGCCCCCAAGATCTGAAGTAAGGTCGACTTTCCAGATCCAGATTGTCCTACGATAGAAATATCTTCTCCGCGAGCGATTTCGACATCCACAGAACGCAGTACTGGAATTTCCTGTCCACCTTTCATAAAGGTTTTGGCCAACCCACGGGCACGTAAAATGACATTACTCATAGCGCAATCCCTCGACTGGGTCGGTTTGGCTCGCCACGCGTGCAGGATAAATCGTCGCCAAAAATGAAATCGTAATCGCTGAGACAATGACCATCAACACCGTTTCGGTCTCGACCACCACGGGAAGTGTATCCATGTAATAGACATCCGTATCCAACGGAAACTGGTATTGATCTAAGAAATAACACCCAATCAAACCCAAACATGTTCCGATGACGGTTCCGACCATCCCAATGATCATGCCCTCCAACATGAACACGTGGAGAATCTGCTTTGAAGAGGCACCCATTGCCCGTAAAATGGCGATTTCACGCCCACGAGTCAACACGACCAAAATCAACGTACCCACGATGTTCAACGAAGCCACCATCACAATCAAAGAGAGAATCAAGCCCATCACAATCTTTTCCATTTTCAAGGCGGCGAACAACTTGCTGTTCAACTCCATCCAATGTCGTAGAAAATAGGGATACCCGAGCATTTCTTGAACGTTGTAGGCCAACTCGGGCGCATTGTCGATGTCTTCCACTTGAATTTCAATGCCGTTGACTTTGCCGTCAATTTTCAACATCTTCTGTGCTTCTTCCATCAACACATAGGTCCATTTGGTGTCGTATTCGTACATGCCCGTATGAAAGATCCCTGCCACTCTAAAAGAACGTACATCTGGTGTTGGCATCCCCATCATACCAATCCCACCGCCGATTGGATTGATGATGTGCACCACATCACCCGTGCTGACATAGAGTTCCTGAGCCAATTCCTTGCCAATTAAGATGCCGGGTTTTGGAGAACTATCCGAATCCGTTGCTTCTGGTTTTGGAAGGTCTGCGAGGACAGCAGTCTTGTCTTCCATCGTACTCAAGGTACCCTCTTCACCTAACTCCAACGATTCAACAATATTCGTGACTTTGGGTGTTTGAACCGGATCGATGCCTTTGAATACAATTCCAGCAGCCCCCTGCGAAGAGCGAATCATCATCTCAGAGTAGACAAAGGGAGCCGCAGCATTGATGCCGTCTAGGCCTTCAATATTGGCGATGGTATCCGATGCCAATTCAAAGTTGCCTTCATAATTAAGCGCCACCAAGTGAGCATTGGACCCCAATATTTTGTCTCTTAAATCAATCTCAAACCCTTCCATGACAGCCAGCACCATGATCAATGCCGTCACACCGATCGTCACGCCCAAGATGGAGACCAATGTAATGACATTGATCCCCACTTCTGACCGTCTCGATCGAAGATGAGAAAGTGCTACCTGCCACGCAAACCCCATGAATTAACCTCGAGGTTTCAACGTTGGAAACAAAATGACTTCACGAATGGACTGTGCATTGGTCAGCAACATCACCAAACGATCGATCCCAATACCTTCTCCTGCAGTCGGAGGCATCCCATAACTCAGGGCTTTGATATAATCTGAATCAAAGAACATCGCTTCGTCATCGCCTGCATCTTTTGCGGCCACCTGCAGTGAAAATCGCTCTGCTTGGTCCACTGGATCATTCAACTCATTGAATCCATTGGCAATCTCTCGACCCGCAATGAACAACTCAAAGCGATCCGCGATCTTGGGATCACTGTCTGAACGACGAGACAACGGAGAAATCTCGGTTGGGAAGTGCGTCAAGAAGGTTGGTTGAATCAGGTTGGGTTCAACATAGGCATCAAAGAAATACTCAAACCACTTACCAACACTCTTTGGCAAATCGTCCTTTTTGGCGTCTTCTGGATGCATTTCGATCCATCGTGCGCGCAATTTATCGGCATCCCAAACATCTTCTTCAGACAATCCAGAAGCCTCAGCGACCGCCGTGGCAAATGGCAACCGACGCCACGTAGTACCAAAGTCCAAGTCATGGTCTCCATAGGTCACCGTCGTGCTGCCGCATACTTTAAGCGCCAACTCTCGGACCAGTTCTTCTGTCAGGTCCATCAATTCTTCCCATGTGGCATAGGCCTGATAGAACTCCAACATGGTGAATTCAGGATTGTGTTGAATGGAGATGCCTTCGTTTCGGAAGTTCCGGTTCACTTCAAATACACGCTCGAATCCACCCACGACCAATCGTTTCAAGAACAACTCGGGGGCAATTCGCAAGTACATCTCCATGTCCAATGCGTTGTGGTGGGTTATAAATGGGCGGGCAGAAGCACCTCCAGGAATAGGCTGTAAAATAGGCGTTTCTACTTCTAGGTACTCTCTTTCGTTAAAGAAAGAACGAATGCTATTGGTGATTTTTGTACGCTTGATAAAGGTGTCTTTTACCTTTGGATTAACGATTAGATCAACATAACGTTGACGGTAGCGCAATTCTGGATCATTAAATTCGTCGTAAACATTTCCATCTGCATCTGTTTTAGGTAAAGGAAGCGGACGTAAGGTTTTATTTAAAACAGAAAAATTGGTTACTTGCACTGTCTGCTCACCGACCTTTGTGGTAAATAAGGTGCCTTCAATCCCTATAATATCCCCTATATCTAAGAGTTTTTTATAGACCTCGTTATAAAGAGTCTTGTCTTCTCCTGTACAGATTTCATCTCTATTAAAATAAACTTGGATACGACCTTTGCTGTCCTGCAATTCTGCAAAACTGGCTTTTCCTTGAATACGGCGGGACATTAAACGGCCAGCGATGACCACTTTTTTGCCTTCGGCAAAAGTGTTTTTTATATCTGCTGAAGTGTGATCAACCGGATACAGTGGGGCAGGATAGGGATCTATCCCTAATGCTCTTAATTTTGCTAATTTCTCTCTTCGAATAATTTCCTGCTCGCTCAAACCGGCCATAGTGTAAAAATTTTAGCAAAGATAAGGAGTCTGCTACAATTCAAAGTTGTTAAATTAGCTTACAAATTCATTTTTTTAGTCATGAGTATTTTTCGTGTAGTATTATCAATCCTTTTTCCTCCTTTAGCCGTTTTGGATAGAGGTTGTGGATCAATCCTTATTGTTTTTATCTTAACGCTTTGCGGATGGGTACCAGGGACAATTGCTGCCTTGGTCATTTTAAATAACACCAATCAATTTGAATAAACATCTCAATAAGACAATTAAAGTCATCGATTTAGGCAAACAAGCCTATAAACCTGTTTGGGATCTACAAGAACAGCAATTGAATGCTATTGTTGAACAAAAACGCAAAAATCGTTCTGCAACAGAACCAACCCCAACATCCAATTACCTGTATTGGGTAGAACACCCCCCTGTGATAACGCTCGGAAAAAGTGGATTGCCAAAACATTTGCTTTTGGATGAAAAACAATTGCAAGAAAAAGGTATAGAGTTTTTTACCACCAACAGAGGTGGAGATATTACATTCCATGGGCCTGGACAGTTGGTTGGATACCCTATTCTGGATTTAGAAAACTTTTTTTCAGACATCCATAAATATTTAAGGTTATTGGAAGAAGCCATTATTTTGACCCTCGAGGAATATGGTTTGAAAGCTGAAAGAAGCGAAGGAGAAACGGGCGTTTGGTTGGATGTTGGCACTCCTTTTGCACGCAAGATATGCGCCATGGGGGTCAAGGCAAGCCGCTGGGTAACCATGCATGGATTTGCTTTAAATGTAAATACAGATTTATCATATTTTGATTACATTATTCCATGTGGAATTCAAGGGAAGGCGGTTAGCTCGCTGGAGCGTGAATTAAAACGAACGGTTCCTTTAGCCGAAGTAAAATCAAAAATTTTAGTTCATTTAGCCAATCTCTTTTCAGCTGAACTTTCGACTACCTAATTTCATAGATTAAAACATCATTAGTCTCCGATTGTACGACAAACTCCAATGCCTTGTCCTTGTCTGCATTGACCAAATCAATCGCAGAAGTACCATAAACAGGAAAGCCAGTCACAGGACTACCATCACTAAGGTATAGGTACACTTTTTTGGCATCTAAGTCTGTAACAGAGATGTATAAGATATTGTTGAGGTAGAATATTTTTGGTGCGGTGTACTGACCATAAGGAAGGGTGACAGGAATGCCTTTTACAGTTAAAACATTTTCAGAAAGTGTTACTAGGGACTTTGTTGTTGTGGCAATGGCATGTTCTTTATTTAAGTCTAAGTCGCTTTTAACCACATTTCCTCGGGTATCGATTTGAATTAAGTTTCCTGCTTGGTCTGTTGTAGTAAACGTTTTCAGATAGGAATGAATAGCTTGATCAGATAGAGTGATTTTTTCTTTAATTTTCACACGAGACTTTCCAGTTCTGTTCAATAAGTGAAGGGTGCCATTTTCTTCTTTA
>CAKZLX010000017.1 GCA_937127265.1 uncultured Pseudomonadota bacterium | reverse complement strand
TGCAACCACCTTCGATGGCGAGTTCAATAATGTTTGCCGGATCGAAGTAGTCTGGGTTTTTGGCAAAAGAAGCACCTGCGGAGTGTTCGATACCTTGGTCCACAGGAAGAATACTGACATACCCAGTGCCGCCAAGACGTCCGTGATTAAATAATGTTTGTAAAGAACGCAGTGTTTGGATGTTGCGATCTGATTGTGCGAAAACATCGTCTACAAAGGTCGAACTTGGTAAATGCAAGTTTTCTTTACTGATTTTGGGTGACGCAAATCCCAAAAGGTGTTCTGCTTGATCTCCCAAGAGGGATTGAATCTCTGAAAAGTTCATCTCTGACTCCATTATTGAATAAGGTGGTTAACTTTGTTTAGTCCAATATATTCATTTAGCCTAGACTTTTCACCTACTTCCTACGGAACTATAATTGATTGGAGTTTTCATGCCTTTTCCACGCTCTCAGTTGGATGCTTATTTCGTTTTTGCAGAGGAACATAGAGAACTGCTTGAACAGATGGAACGCCTCAGGACTAGATGGGTGGAGTCAGGGTATTTGTCATCTGGATACAAGCCAACACAAGAAGGACGTGTTTATTTTGGGTTAGAAGAATTTTTCAACATTCAGTCGATCTATCTTCCAACAAAGCAACTATTTGCCAATCATCAGGGTGGTTATCGGGTATTTTGTCCAGTCACGGATGAATTGGTGACCAGCGACTTTGTGAAAGGTGTGCAACGATGGAGAAACACTATTCAGAAGACGGAGTTCTATTTGGTGTGTTCTCAATGTCAAGAGAGGCATCTATTAGACGAGGTATATGGCAAGCCCGCCTTTGCTTTTGGTCGGTATGCCTTGCGCTTTATAAACATAGGACAAGCGACTCCCAGTTCAAAACTGTTGGAAGATTTGCAAGTGGGGGTAGGTCCCTTTAAAGTGGTTCTTTCGAGGGTCGGATAGTGATTGTTTTCTCGTATATCGTTATGGCCTTGATTTGTGGGCTTTTCCCATTGGTCAATGTGTTTGGATATGAATCATCGGCTGTTTTTGGTGTCTTTGCGACCATTGTTGTGTTGTGTACCGTAGAAATGCCATATAAAAAAGAAAGTCGGATGATGTGGTGGCTAGCAGAATCGAGACGCCAGTTGCTTTATTTACAGGTAGTTCCTCTGGTGTATGTTGTGCATGCCTTACGGATTCGCAATTGTGATTGGTTGACAGGAGTAGAGTTTTGGTTGGTGATTCCCTGTGTTTCGGTGATGGTCACCTTGGCACTGGTGGGACTTTTTTCTGTTGATTGGTTCAAGAGAAAACGATTGTGGGTGGCTGGTCTATTATTACTTGATCTGTTGTTCTTTGGTTTTCGTTTGGCATGGTGGCCTCCGATTGCTGGGTACAGTATCGGCTTTGGCTGGTTTGCTGGCTCCATTTACGATGAGGCTCTCTCCTTGTCTACGACCTTGTTGTTGTATCGTTTCCATTTGTTGTTAGGAAGTGTTTTGGGTTTGTTGTTGGTGGATCGATACCATCAACAAACCATGATGAAAAATTTTGCTCTGTTGGTAGTCTGTTGCCTGCAGTGTCTAACTTTTTTAAAATTTGATCAACCGTCGGTTTTTCGGTCAACCAAATGGGTCAAAGCAGAATTGGGTGCAGAGTTAGAAACCGAACACTTTGTGGTGTATTTTGATCCCAGTGATATTGATCAGCAGATGGAGACTGTCCTGGAAGCGGATTTGGAATTTCGCTATTGGGAGATGCAAGAGTTTTTTCAGGAAGATCCAGTGGCCTGGAAGGGGAGGAAAATTGAAGTATTTTTGTATCCTGATGCTTCCACACAGCAACGGTTGATTGGCTCTAGGCAAACCTTTGTGGCAAGACCATGGACTCATCAGATTCATGTTCGCTGGCGATTTGGTTCAGAGGTGATAGCCCATGAATTAAGCCATATATTTTCCGCAGTGTTTGGTGGATGGTTATTTAGTTTGCCAGCCTATGAAAACGGTATGCCTAATATTGGTTTGTTAGAGGGGGTTGCTGTGGCCGCTGATTGGCCACAAGAAGATTTTACCCCACATGAGATTGCCGCCTCTTTATACCAAGAAGGACAGTTGCCCAACATCAGAAACAGTTTTGACCCTGTTGGTTTTTGGAAGAGTCCAGCTGGGAAAGCCTATCAGGGTGTTGGTTCCTTTGTTCGTTGGCTGATTGATGAGTATGGGATTCAAAGTGTCAAGTCATGGTATCAAGGTATTGAATTTTATGATGTATTCGGAATTAGATTGTTGGATACCGTTACTAGGTGGGAATCGTTTTTGGATGGTGTTTATTTGAATAAATACAATAAAAAACAAATACTTAATAGATACAATCGGCGATCTATTTTTCAAAAAAAATGTGCCCGAACTGTGGCTGAACAAGAACGGCTTGTTATGAAACTCTTTCGTCAACGTAGGGATAATAGAGCAATTCAAGAGTTAGAGACTTTGTTACAGTGGAAGTCTAGTCCTAGAATGGAATTATTGTTTGTAAAAAAACAAATGAAATACATTAATTTAGACTTAAAAAGTGTCGAGGTCGCCTTAGAGGAATATCAAGATGACAGAACCTATTCACAATGGCAAGATATGTGGACGTCATACTTGTATGACAACAATCGCAAAGCAGAAGCAATTTCTTATTTGGAAGAACTAGAAGATTGGAATCTATCAGAGGGGTGGTTTCGACACTTTTGGATAAAACGAGCCTTTATGAAGAAAGATTACCCTCTCGATTATTTTGATGACCAACTGTCAAGTGTGGACAGAATTAGTTGGTTGATAAGTAGTGATATTACACCATCCCTCAGAGACTATTTATTGGTAATTCAATTGGGAAGTCATCATCAGTGGAAAGCTTTGTCTCACTTTTCAATTTCTGAAGATTTACCACCAATTCTTCAACAAAACATGACCCGAATTTTGTTTGAATCTGCTTTACAAGAGCAGAACTTGGAACGTGCAGAATCGTTATTACCACTTTTGGCTGAGCACAAAAAATTCCAAGAATATACCGATCGGGTACAATTTTTGCGTACTTATGGAGACTGATGCTTTTCGATGGTCTGCCATAAATAATCTACCTGTTTTAACAATTGTTGCTCTTCTTCGG
>CAKZLX010000016.1 GCA_937127265.1 uncultured Pseudomonadota bacterium | reverse complement strand
CTGTTGTGGAAGTACTCTTGGGAAGTCGATCCCGTGTTCGGTCAGTTTCTGCCAGCATCCTTCGGTGGCATCTGGTGCAATGCTGATTCGATAGAGGGTTTGAGGACCTCGTTTTTCGGGTAGGGTTGGATCGAAAGGAGTCTCGCGACCGGTATAACCGAACTCTTCTCCAAAGGGAAAGTCATGAAAGATACAGGCATCGACAATAAGGGTGCCATCGGGTTGTTCAAAAGCATTGGCAAAATGGACCACAAAGGCTGGTTTGGGTAGTTTGATGCGACGTTGTGCTTGATTGTCATGGCGAGAAATTAGAACGAGTTCGCCATCTTTGGTGGTGTTTGCCCGTACGGAGGTGAGCAAAGTACCAGAGCCCAAAAAGGCTTTGCCGGCTTTGAGATAGTCGATGGAGAGTGGGTTGCCACCGACTACATACCAATTGGGGGTAAAGGTGAAATCGTGGACAAAAGTCGCTCCCTCTAGTTTGCCTTGTCGAGAAGCGATCTGTTGGTTTTGTGGGTCAAACTCATGAAAACAGAGGGTGGTATCTTTCCCCATTTTGGTGGTGGCCACGATCAGTCTATTTTGCTGTTGGTCATGACCCATATGTGCCAAAGTGGTTTGGTTGGCAATGACACCACCGAAGGTTTGTAAGCCTAAGGTATCTAGGGAAAGAGAATCGATGGCGTGGGGTGTACCTCCTTCCCAACCGGCCAACAGTTGGTTGTTCCAGCGATAAATGGTGGTGTTGGCCACGTTTCTGGGTTTTCCAAAGCCGATGTTTTGCCAAAAGTGCTTGGAGGGATTGGTGGCAAAACCTCGAAGTTCAAATTGGTTGGAGGCTGATTCGATTTGATAGGCTTCGGTTTCGATGAACCGTCCACGCGTAGTCACCGAACCATCCTCTAGAAACTGAAACTCACGTAGATATCCGTGACCATCAAAGGGATGAATGACTTGTTCTCCATATTTGTTCCAGCCAGGACCATTGGAAAGCAATCGTCCGCCACGTAAACCGACTGGAACGGTTCCGATAATCTCCGAGGTGGGAATCTGGCGGTCAAAGTTGCCAGTTTTTACGGAGAGAGCATTGTTCCAAGCTTGTTGTCGGATGTTGGTTGGCATAAGAACTCCAGTGGTCGGTGTCCAAGTGTGAAGTATACTTCTGTGTGTATATCAGGCGGATCGATAAAATACAGATTAGCATATTCCGAGTCTATCGACGATTGAACTTCGTTTTTAACTGTATTTTGGGTGTCGATTGTTGTCAAGGATGGGTTTGCCCAAAGATTGCCTTATATGTAATTTGTATATGAGGTGATGTATGAAACGGGAACTTGTACTGGTGGGATTGTTGGTGGGTTGTACCAACATTCAAGAGAATCAATACGATGTCGAGACTGATGTCGAACAACAAATGGTGACCATGCGCATTGACTTTGGTCAAACGGACGGCAGTTTAGACTGGGCGCCTTTGAATGATAATGTGATGGGTGGCGAGTCGGTTGGTGTAGCTGAATACACCGATACCGCGGTGTTGTTTGAAGGCATGATTTCAACCGACAACAACGGTGGTTTCGTTTCCTTGCGTAGTCCAGTAGCCGAATATGATTTATCTTCCTTTACCGAAGTGGAGATTGCTTATCGGGCAACGGGACACAATTTCAAACTGATCTTGGCGGACCGTGTCGCCTGGTGGCAACCGACCTTTGAAGCAGAGATTATTACCACCACCGATGAATGGACCACCAGCACTGTATCGCTCTACGATTTTCAGCAATATGAGATGAATGGCTATGGTGATGAACCTACCGGTGAACCAGTGACTGAGGAATTGCTCTCGCAGATTTTGCGGATTGATTTGATGAATACCGATTTTGCCGACGGTGAGTTTACACTTGAGGTAGACTATATTGAGTTTCGGGGTCCAGTTGAGTAGTCGATTTTACCCTTTTTGGAGGGATAAATCTCCATTTGCACCCAATGATTGTACGTTGGCTTAACTCACCACAGGGTCATAGGGGATAGCATCGGATTCAGCCGTCATGGTACGTACCGCTTTCTTACGTCTTTGCACCATGAACACCGAGAAGCCGACCGCAAAGAGAATCATCGCACCATACTGGGCAGGTGTCAATCCAGAGTATCGGGTGTCCGCGGTACGTAAACTGTCAAAGAATACCCGAAACGGTGCGTAAACCATTGGAATCATCGCCAGGTAAAAACCAGGAAATCGGGCTTTTTTATCCAATAAATAAACCACCCCAATCATCGAACATGCCCAAATGGCTTCATAAAGTCCTAAGTCGTGGCAGGCATAGTTGATGTCCGCCCAGTGATTGCGACAAACCCCTTGAACTGCTAAGAAAAAGTCACTTTCCAAACCGGGGTGGTCGTGTGCCATAAAGCATCCGATACGACCAAAACCAAAGGCCAAGGGGAAACCATAGATCACACAATCTCCGTAGTGGGTTGCACGGACTGGTAAGAGCAGTGGTTTGCCTTCGGCTTGTCGCTGGGGGTTTTCTTTTTTGACGCGGTTGTTTTCTTTGCGGAAAAAGAGCCAACACAAGAAGGCGGTAACGATGAAGCCACCAAAACTGGACAAACCGTCCCACACTTTAAAGAGATACAGCGGATCTGCGGCAATTTTATGGGGTTCATAGAACAAAGCGTGTCCCAAGTGTCCACCCACAAAGATACCAACGATCATCCAAGTGACCACTCGATTGATGATGTCGGGGTCTAAACCGTCACGTTTGGCTTTGGACATCGCCATTTCGGTGCCCAAATAAAGCCCTAAGGCCACCATCATACCGAACCCGTGGACCGGTAAGTCTATAATCGGGATGGTGAATTGTACGGGTGCAAAAAAGGGTAAAGTGCCAAGCATATTGCCTCCAAGTCCTGTCCAACCTAGCCGATTGTGTTTAGAATTTCAATTTGGACATAAAATGACCATGAATCCAATATGATGTTGTGTGATATGCTATATGCGAATATCTTCTTGACTGTATGTTATTGCTTTTATTTCCGGATTTTTGATGTCTATATCTTCTCTCGATACCAACCTCTCCCTCACCAACCACATTTGGCGTTTTGAACCCCCCGATATTGAAAAAATCCGGCATTACCAGACTGAAAATGGACTGTCGTTATTGGCAGCCAAAGCAATGGCGACCAGAAATCTCGACATTTCATTTGTAGAATTGCACAATCCCACCATGGCGCATTTACATGATCCATTTTTGATGTTGGGTATGGACAAAGCGGTCGAACGGATTGAAAAGGCGATTCAAAACCAAGAGACCATTTTATTGGTGACTGACTATGATGCAGATGGTACTACATCTTCGATGGTCTTGTCCTCGATGTTTCACGCTTTGGGATATCGACACACTCCCACCAAGGTACATACACACATTCCAACACGCTCCGAAGGGTACGGTTTTAATCCACCCTGTGTTGATAAGGCTGTGCAGTTGGGAGCGACTTTGATTATCACGGCTGACATTGGCGTGCGCGATCACAAAGCGGTCACCTATTCCAATACCAAAGGGATTGACGTGATCATTTGTGATCATCACTTGCCTCCCGGAGAGTCAGTGCCCAAAGATGCCTATGCTGTTTTGTGCCCACCCCAAGACGATTGTACCTATCCAAACCCCTCCTTGGCGGCTTGCGGAGTTTGTTTCAAACTTGCTCAGGCGATGTTGGCTCGTTCTGGGAAAACATTGGATTCTCAACATCGTTTTTTGTATTCATTTTTGAAAATTGTGGCGATTGGTACGGTGGGAGATGTGGTTTCGCTCGCCAGCAAAGAGAATCGGGCCATTGTTTCACTGGGGATTCAAGCGATTCAAAATCCCACTTTACGAAACCGTGATGGCTTTCAGGCGCTCTTAGACGTTGCACGGGTGGGTGACCATATTACCGCCTCAGACATGGGTTTTAAACTGGCACCGCGTATCAATGCTGCCGGTCGGATGGCAGACCCAAAATTGGTTGCCGAGTTATTGTCCTCTACCAGCAGTGCTGAAGCCAAGAGACTCGCCAAAAAACTGGATGATTTGAACAAACGTCGTCAAGAAGTCCAGCAGGAAATGGTTGACAGCATCGTCCAGAAAGTCCCCGAAGAAATTCCCAACTTTTTGGTCATTACCGGTACCCGAGAAGAAGGATTCCACAAAGGTGTCGGTGGAATTGTGGCTGCACGTCTCCGTGACCAATTTCATCGTCCAGTGGCCGTTGCGTCTGGGTACGAGACGCTTACGGGGTCTATTCGTTCGATTGGGGATGTGCATGCCGTCGATGCTTTGGATCGGTGCAAAGACATTTTGATCAAGTATGGTGGACATCCGGTAGCAGCTGGTTTTTCGCTCAAACGAGAACACCTCGAAGAATTTACCAAACGCCTCAATGATTTTGTGGCTGAAACCACTGACCCCGAACAGTTAATACCAGTCCGTTTGGTCGAGGTTCAATGTCGGATGGAAGACATTACCTTTAAGAGTGTATCTGAGTTCATGCGGCTCGAGCCCTTTGGCAAAGACAATTACAAACCGTTGGTGTTGTTGAAGGACATCAAGCCAAAGCGAGTGGAGACCATGGGTAAAGAGCATACCCACTTGCGATTTAAGGTGGGTCAGCATCGAGCGATTTGGTTTGGAGCGAGTGAACACCAAACCACCTTGCAACGCAATACGGTAGACTTGTTGGTCGAACCTGATTTCAATCATTACAATGGTCGTGTTACCGTGCAATTGATGGTGAAGGATGTACGATTGTCCAAAGGGTAGTTCAATCTTTGCTGCTGATTTCAGAGATGCGAACCAATTTGGCAATATCGTTGCCCAGTAAATAGGCCTGTAAGGCGAACAACAATGGGTCAAGTTTACTCAAAGACAGTTCTTGTGAGATTTCGGAAGTGTCAAAGGATATCCACGACCGTTCCAGTGCTTTGAGGGCATACTGTTCTTGTTTGGAAAGGTGTTTTGTCAAGTGCTTTTCCATTTTCAACTCGAATTCTTTCAACTCATGGTTTACAGCACCCCGTCGTTTATACTTTTGGACTACAGGATATCTCAATAATTGTTCTTGTTGACGTTTCAGTTGCTCGAATATGGAACTCAACTTGCTATTGTTGTGGTGTTTGTTGAGTTCTGTACGAGTTTTTTTTAAACGAT
>CAKZLX010000015.1 GCA_937127265.1 uncultured Pseudomonadota bacterium | reverse complement strand
GTTGTGCTAACGACACCCCCTCACTCAACAGTTTGGTGGGATTGGTGGTCATCTTGGTTGCTGTACCTACACAAAGACCGTGCCACTGGGTCGCTGCCCGACTGATACCACCAAGCAGGCGATGCCCTTTGGTGGCAAACCGTTTGGATACCAAGATCATCGCCACACCGGCTGAACCCAAAGTCAACGTAGCGAGGTTGTCTTTAAATTCCTGCATCCCTGCTCGTGGGTCTTGCAACCGTTCGATGGTAGCCTCGGTCGGTTCACGAGAAGATTCACCAGCGACAACAATACCCACATCAATCCGACCCAGTTCAATTTGATCGGCGATAACCGTAATACCACTTAAAAACCCCAAACAGGCATTTCCCACGTCATAATTGTGGGCGGTGGTCGGCAATCCCAGTTTACCGTGTACAATTGCCGCTACGGAAGGCTCAATGTAATCTTTACAAACCGAACAAGAAACCAAGGCCCCCACTTGCGCTTTGGAGATACCACTTTGTAAAAGTGCTTTTTTGGCTGCCATGGTGGCGACATCCGATGGTTTGGTGCCCACTGGCCAAAAACGACGTTCTCGTATTCCAGTCACAGCCTGCAACCAACCGGGTTTCAACCCCAGTTTACGATACAACGGTGCAATCGCAGATTCGATGGCTTGGGTACGCAATTCTTCATCGGGTCGAACGTGTACCAAAGATTCAATGTAGACATTTTGGTAAAGCATCGACCGCATTTATCCGATTGTGCAGGATAATTCAACCGATCACAGTGACTGTTCGGTGTCAACCATTGACTGGAACGCCCCAGATTTCAACCGGTTCAGCAATTCCTTTGACACTGTGACAACCAAAAGAATTCAACCGTTCAATATTGGCTTCCGCCACCGCAGAGGACACGGTCAACTGTGCACCTAAGGACTTACACATGCTCTCCAATCGGGAAGTCAAATTGACGGCTGGTCCCATTACTGTAAAATCCAATCGCGACTGGGTTCCGATATTGCCATACAATACCTCACCAATGTGACAACCAAATCCGACCGACAAGGGCAAGCCTTGTTCACGACCGTGGTTTTCTACGCGTAACACCGCCTGTAATGCACTGTCGATCATCTTTACGGATAGGGTTGCATCGTCAACTTCCAAGCCCCGTGGGAAGATAATCAACAGGGCATCCCCAATAAACTTGAGAATCTCTCCACCAACAGCGGTCACTTCATCTTCGATAATCTGAAAGACATCATTCATCACTTTCACAACGCCTTCTGCACCGAGTTTTTCAGACATCGCGGTAAATCCACGAACATCACAAAACATGATCCCAGCATCGATCTTTTCTTGAGAGCCACGATACATACTGCCCGTCAGAACATTCTCACCGGTCCGTGCACCCAAATAGGTCTCTGCCAAGGATGCCGCTACATTGGATTGATAAGCAGCATACAAACACAACCCAATCATTTGCAAGGCATCACCCAAAACTTGCTCGATGTCACCAATAAAACCTTGAGGATGCTTCGAGGCCACCGAAAAAAGCTGCTGCGCTCCATGCGGAAGCACCATATTCCCACAAGCATATTCTGTGTACCCCTCTGCTTGTAATTCTTGCAACCGTTGCAATTCCATCTCTCCAAGAAGGGAGCGCCTTTTAACCGTATTGGGATGATCGATAACCGGTGCAAATGGCGTACTACGAAGGTGTTCAAAGTTCTCGATTGTTTTCCCCGCAAAATACTCGTGGGGAATCATCAATGTATCCAACTTTCCATCGGCAAACGTTAACACAATGACCGCATACTTCGGATGACGCAAACCACTGATACGGTTCATCGGAATCTGCAAGCGATCGACCTCTACACGTTGTTGGTTGAGCCAATTGACTATCGATAAAAATAGATGGGTAAAATCTTCGGTTTGAATGGTTTGAGACAAACCTTGATACACACTCTTAAACACAACATTTCTCCACCGATAAGGGTTTAAACTAGAATATACTAACAAACTATCATCATCAACTGAACACTTCATTGTGAAAATTGGCTGACCATACGATACACTATCCCTGTACAAAAGGAAACACATGACAAAACAAACCACCAAATGGCTCTACGGCATGCCTTTATTGGATGGCATCGTCTATCGTTTAACCATTTTTGGGCTCAAGGTTGTTGGATTTTTTGCTTGGCGACTGCAACTTTCAGGACTGGATAAATTACCCAAAACGGAACCCTTCTTATTGTTGGGTAACCACAGTTCAATGCTCGACCCATTTTGGGCGGGGATGTATGTGCCACGAGGAGTCAAGTCGATGGCTAGTGCCGCTGTATTAAACGTTCCGTATTTGGGTAAATGGCTACAGATGTGCGGATGCTTTCCCAAAATGAAATACACCAAAGATCGCAATTCGATGCGCCTCTTACAGGACAATTTTGAAGCAGGCTATCCAATACTGCTGTTTCCAGAAGGCAATCGTTCTTGGGATGGACGGTTGGGAGAAGTCGGACAAGGTATTGGTAGACTGATTGCCCGACTCCAGTGTAAGGTGGTCTATGTGACCCTACCCTCGGCTAGTCTTTACCAACCCCGTTGGGCAACCTATCCACGATGGGTTCCTGTGGAAGTCAATTACGATGGTCCCTACGAATACCGGTCTCAAGACCCCGAAGAAATTTGGCAAGATGTAATTAAAAAGATTACCGTCACCCCCAAACTAATTCCCAACAAGAGAACTTTTGGCTATAAAATGGCGCACGGTTTGCCACAGTTTTTGTGGGCTTGTCCCCAGTGTTTTACCATCGACGGACTCCAAGTCGATCCCAAAAATGGTAACGACATCGATTGTACACACTGCAAAGAACACTGGACCGTCACCATTGACAATCACTTGATTGGAGAGTCAAAACTTCCGATAGCCTCCGCATTTGATAAAATCGCCCAACACTTCGGCACACAACCACGAACCACCGTTCCAACATCGACTATCGTCTTGCAATGCCCAAATGCCAAGATACTTCGACGAGAAGACTCCACAATGAAAACACTCGGCAAAGGAACGTTGAGCATCACCACCACCGGCCTCCAATTGGAAGCCGATGACAATCTGTGCTTTGAGGTTTTACATGCCGACATCACCGCTATCTCGGTAGAAATTGCCAATCTACTGCAATTTCGTATCGATGGCGTGGTCCACCGTATTGTCACACCAAAGCAAAGTTCATTGATGTGGGCTTTCTTTCTGCGTGGATGGCAAACTTGACGACAGGTACGAAATCAATAGATTATGCCAAGCAACCTGTTTCTACTTGGATAATTTATGCACCCGATACAAGTTCACTTTGGCAAAGGACAATTGTTGTTTAGCCAGCGCCAATTTGCCAAAGCATACCTCGAATTTGAAAAATGTACCCTGTTAATGCCAGAACTCTCTGAAGCTTGGGAAAATATGGCTGTTTGCATGGTCAATGACGGTAAGTCTGTCCAAACGATCCAACAACAATTGGTCCCAAAAGCCCCCAAAGCCATACAAGCCAATCTACGCCAAAAAGTCTCCACACTACTCCCAACGGTTTCCCCAAAGATCCCAAAGTATCTCCCCCTCCTGCAACAGTTCAAGTTGTCAGAAGCCGTAGTAGCCTTTACCGAAGCATGGAGGCGCAAATCCGTGACGGACGATCAAGCCATTCAATTTCTACGTGGTTTGTTCATCGCCCATGAACACTTAGCCAAAAAACAAGGACAGATGCATTTACCCCAACTGTTGAATGCTTGGAAAGATATGCCGGCGATTCAACATTGTCTAGACACCACCAGTCAGCGGGTTCAAGCACTGATAATTAGAACCAAAAGTCACCCCGATTCATTACAACCAAACGATATCGAGTTGTTAGAGACCTTAGGCTTAGTACACTACACCTACACCAATTACCAACAGGCTGCCTTTTGCTTTCAAACGTTATATGCCTTGAGTTCAGACATGGAGAAGAAAGAAGAATACAAAAGTCACCTCTCCACCTGCTACAGTCTCAATGCCCAATACAAAGAAGCCTTGGAGATTGATGAGGATAACATTACCGCTTGGGAACGCTACGACCCTACCAACCCCAAAGCCTTTCGAGCCCAATCATTACGGTTGATTCGCTCTGCACAACGTATTAACCGACACTGTTTGCCTTATTGGTCACCCAACGCCATCACCTATCAAGATACAGAAGTCACGATTGCCAAACTGAAAAATGCCTGTGTCTGTGGACATGACCCCATGGTGTTTGATGAAGACTTTGTCTATGCGGGCAACCGTGGTACGTTTCGCCTTGCCCAACCAAATACCGATACTGAACGACAAATAGCCAAAGGGATTGTGGTGTTTGCCACCAACCCCAACAACCACTACCATTTATTGGTAGAATTCTGTGCCAAGCTCTTGGCGGCAGAGCAACACCTACCCGTGGACATACCCGTGTACATCCCCACTTCAAATCGTGAACGGGTTCAAGAAATGGTCAAGAGATTGGGTATCTTACGAACCATTCAAGACTTCTCTGTCCATGAAAACATACGATTTAAAGATCTGTATGTTATCGATGTTGCCAAACCGGGACACTTCAGTACATCCCCTCCCAATCTTTGGGACTGTTATTTAAGTCAAGGGGATTCGTTGAAACGAATAGCCAAAAGTTTTGTGCACCCCAATGATGCAGTAAAGGCAGCACCAAATCTATTAATTTACGCCAAACGCTTTGGGGGAGCGCGTTCTTTTCTCGATCCCAATGACATCCTCGAACCGTTTCTATCCAAGTGGGCAACCGAACACAATCTTGAACTGGTGGTGTTTGAAGGTACAGGCACCCTGACAGAACAGATACACCTGTTTCAACGGTGTCGTCTATTATTTGGACTACATGGTGCTGGTTTTACCAACTTGCTGTTTACACCACCAGAATGTACGATGGTTGAGATTCCGATTCATGGCAACTGCAACCCTCTGTTTCAAGAAATGTCAGCACTGATGTCTCGAAAACACATCGTGTGTGAAGTGAGTTGTGAATATCAAGGAACACTTGAAATCAGCGAAACGGTACTTCAACAAGTTGAACAAGACCTAAACCAAGCCATCTCCTAATCGACCACTTCTCAATTTCACCGATGACCATCTGTCGTCTTTATAGAATTCTGCTCTTCACCAACATCCAAATCATCGGAATTGCCAATATTTATAGCTTTTAAATTAGTAATGGTACCTTGAATATTATTATCATTTTCTATCACTCCACCAGCATCATATCCGGTAAGATTTATCTTTAATCCATTCCAGTGTGTTATTGTTGCTGATGAATGAAGGTAAGTAGTATTATTTCTTTCATAGTGATAAGCACTAAATGTTGTTGTAGCTGCTCCACCAGCGACATTAGGAAGATAAGAACCAGTGCATACGTCAAATTCCGCAACACCTGAACCAATCTGGCCTTTCATCCACGCTTCTTCTGGACGACCGCGAACAGTTTCACGACCAGATAACTCTGTCGCAAACTTTAATGTGTCACGGTCATTCAAGATAAAGCAACGCTCTGAATGCA
>CAKZLX010000014.1 GCA_937127265.1 uncultured Pseudomonadota bacterium | reverse complement strand
CTTCATCGGTCATGAATGAACCAAATCGAGCAAGGTTTCGAACCAGTCGAACTCGTGTTGAAGATGCCTTGTATTCATCTAAGGAGTACCTTGCGCGAACAGATTGCAGAACAATACGCTCATTGGGCTCCAACCCTTCAAACAATTCATCGTGAAACAAGGCATTTTTAAAGACCAATTCGCTAGAAATCATGCCATCCAAACGACTGTCTTTGAACAGGCTTCGAACGACTTTGTCTGGTTTCAAGTTTTCGGCTTTGGAGTCGAGTTTGGGTGGGTTGGGAAATAAACTTTCCAAATTGGGATAGCGACCTTGGAATTCAGGTTGTTGTAACAACACAGCAAAGAGACACTGTAGATCCAAACTGGATTTTTCAGGCAAGACATTTTTAGCAGAATCAATTGTTGACTGCATTGTTTCATCAAATTTTTTGACACTCATCGTAACTTGTCCAATGTTGGGGTTGAAATATAATTGAAGGTAGGTAAAAGGTTAAATCCATTCATCGTCGCTCGGTTCATCATCCCCAGAGTCCGATGTGTCAAGGGGGGCAGGCGAGTCGGTGGGGGAGCCCTTCTTTGCGGCTTGACGTCGTTTTTGGCGTAGTAGTCTTTTTAAGCGAGAGCCAGTTGGTTTGGAGGGAGGTGTATCATCATCGGCATTTCCAGTCGTATCATCGTTTGGATTATCTGATTCTTCGTTTGACTGTTCTCCCTCTTCGATTTCCAATTCATCACGTAATTGGCCAAATCTTTCGCGCAGACTGTCGAGAGCTGCATCTCCTTTCCGCTTGTGGTAGGCATTGAAGACTGGAGCGATATCTCCTTCCAATAGTGCATCGTGGACTTCATTGTGCAACAGGGCATGTTTGATATAGGGGTCAAAGATATCGACCAGTTGCGCCAGTGTTTTACAGCAACGAATTAATTGTTGTTCGGTAGCGGTGCCGTCTTCGAGTGGGAAATCAATCGTTGGTCTGACTTCACCATCGGAAGGGTCGACTTCAAAATCCAACATTTTGACTTGCCAGGCGATGATCGAAAAACTTTTCAGCACTGCGTAGGCGGACTCATCTTCAGGAATATGATAAGCGGAGGGAACAAAGAACTTGATGTATTCCCCTTCTTCAGTGACTGAAATTACGACCACAAGAGCAAAAGATCCACCATCATTACGAAAATTATCAGTGGAAAACAAAATGACAGGTTCTTTGGTCACTTCGTGAAGTGAATAGCGAAGCTTTCCGTTGTCCAAAGCTGCCAAAATATCTTCTTTTGTAATTCCCATGCTTGTACTCGCTCTTGTGTATGAAAGTATTGCAGAAATATACCGTATCTACTCTTGACCATGCAAACATCATTCCAATTTAATTGGTTTCTCTTGGAAAAGGTATAGGCATTTACTTTGATTTTGGTATGGATTCGGCACCAAAGATGTCTCGTTCACGAGATTTATTGGTATTGAGTTCATCCACGTATCCTGATTTAGCCTCTGGAAAAGCATCACAATAGGTCACATAGGGTTTGATATCTAGAATGGGTGTTTGGTCAAGCAAGTCGATGCCTTCTACGAATAAGATATTGTCTTCAACCCGATGCAATTTGGGAGCGCTTAAACCTATCGGGTTGGGGCGATGCGGAGCACGCGTAGCCAGCGTTCCCCGTTTGACTTTTGGCCCTCGTGGTGGTTTGACCATCGGATTCCAATGCTTATTGAGGTGGAGCCAAGCCAATATCCAAATCCGATCGAAACCGTCGATGTCTTTTAGGGCTACGGTTGGGACTTTGTCTTTGAAGATTTCAATGCGAGCCAGTACCGGTTGATATCCCTCTGGTTTGTGTCGCAATTCAGATTGTCGAGGCGTGCCGTGTCGTTCGGTATATGGAGAATGAACAACGCCGATGGGTTCCATGGTAATCGTAGTTGGAAAAGGAACGGCAGTAATGTAGTCTTTGGGCGGTAATTTGGGCATGGGAAATTATCTCAAAATGTAAAAACAGAGGGGCGGAATTTTCTTTCCATAGGGAATACGTAACTGATCTGTTAGGGAGTATAATCAAAATCTGCGTGGAGGAACAATGCGTACAGTATGGATGATGTTGGTGATTGGGTGTGGGTCAAAAGATGAAGTCGAAGATACTGCAACCACAACCGAAGAGTCTCCATTTGCGGAAGTGGGTGCCATGGCTGGCATGACCGATGCTCACAATGTTATCCGACAAGCCCACGGTATTGATGCGGATTTGGTGTGGGATGAGGAATTGGCACAGGTTTCTCTTGAATGGCTAGAGCATTTGGAAGCCAACAACAACTGCCAAATGGAGCACAACTGGGATTCTCCACTGGGTGAAAACTTGATGTGGGCAACCTATTATATGGATGCCGAAGCCGTGGTGAATGGTTGGGCATCAGAAGAGGCCTTTTATGATTACCAGAGCAATTCCTGTCAACCAGGAGAAATGTGTGGACATTACACCCAGATTGTATGGGAGAGTACCGAGCGCGTTGGCTGTGCGATGATCGTTTGCTCAAATGGGACTGATCACATGTGGATGTGCAATTATGATCCTGCGGGCAATTGGGTTGGTGAACGTCCCTATTGAATGGATCTATGATGTGTTGGATGAGCTCTTGGATGATCTCTTAGAGCTATCCATACATATAGAATACGCACAGTGCCAACAAGAGACTGTGGCAAAGCAGACCCACAATCGAACTCCATGGATAATGTAGCGGAGATACCCCAGCCTGCATTTTCTCACAGGCTTCGATTTCCAGTGGATTTTTTCTCCACAAAGCCCAAAAATCTAAGGGTTGACCAGCCAATTTTTGCTGTACAAACCCTTTCCCGTAGTGCCAACCAAGATATAGACCGACTCCTAAAGGACTATATCGTCGCATTTGCAGTACATGGGTCAGTTCATGGTGGACGGTTGATTCAGGCTCCTCGTGTAAAATGAACAAAAACCCCGGAAGGGCAAGGCCTCGAGCCCCCATATACAAACTGGACACCCGAACGATTTTTGGTGGCAACATGACAATTGACCACAATAACCAAGTGATCAGAATGTAAATCAATAATGCCTGTTGAGCGTTTTCAAAAGGAAATGATAACCAAGTCAATGGAGCCTCCGATGTTGTGATAAAATAAGAGTATAGACGATCGGAAATACCAAAATCGGAAATAATTGGGTGAAATATGCAAGAAAACAAGTTTCAAACCTTTGGGGATTTTTATCCTTATTACCTTTCAGAACATCAACATAAAACTTGTCGTTTGCTTCATGTGGTTGGGTCTAGTTTGGTATTGATAGAAGTAGCTGCATTACTGTGGTTTATGCCCGCATGGACTTGGTGGCTATTATTACCTTTTACGGGGTATGGTTTTGCTTGGGTTGGACACTTTTTCTTTGAGAAGAATCGTCCAGCGACATTTACCTATCCAATTTGGAGTTTGATGGGGGACTGGGTGATGTTTGCCCAAATTATTACGGGTCGATTGTCTTTAACGCCTCAGGATGGTTGAGTTTTTATTGGTATCTTGAAGAATGTCTGAAATGTTGTGGTGTCTTTGTTTTTGTATTCAAGAATCATCAAAGGAGGTCGTATGATTTGGTCGAGTATATTTTTCGGGTGTTGGTCAAAGGCAGAACCAGTAGTGGAACGGTCACTGGAGTTGACTGAACCAGGTCAAGAAGTTTTAGAGGCTGCGATGAAGGCTGTGAATAAGATTTCTGAAGCAGACAGCAAAAACTATTCGATAGTCACCATTGTCGATATGACGATGCACAGTTCGACCAAGCGATTGTGGACGATTGACTTGAACACTGAAGAGGTGTTGTACAATCTTGCGGTTAGTCACGGGAGAGGTTCCGACAGCGATCACGATGGTATGCTCGATACGGTAGGTAATGTCCGTGAGTCTGGTAAAACCAGTGTGGGGCTGTACAAAACGGCTGAGACTTACTCTGGAAAACATGGATATTCATTGCGTTTGGACGGGTTGGAGAAAGGGTTCAATGACAATGCTCGAAAACGGGCCATTGTGGTGCATGGGGCAGATTATGTGAATGATGCCTTTCTCAAAAAGTATGGTAAATCAGGACGGTCGTTGGGTTGTCCAGCGGTCTCAGAAGCGGTTAGTGCTGAATTTATTGACACCATCAAAGACGGAACCCTCTACTTTATTTATGCAGACGACAGTACTTGGTTGAAAGAGTCTGTCTATTTACAATAAGTGCCTCAACGTTTACGGTTGAATACCGATGGTATAGAGACTTTGGTTTGAGTATCCATCTTCATCGAACACATGTACCGAACAAGTCCAGAAATCTCCTGGGTTGGTCCAATCACTGTATAAAATGTCGGAGAGGATAATCTCATCTTCGTTGGTCCAAATGTACTCATACTGTACGTTGGTTCCTTCGGGATCGGTACTGCTTCCTTCACAAATGATATCATCATCGGTCGTTGGTTGCGGTGGGGTGACGGTGATGGTCGGTTCGCTTGGTTGTTGGTTGAGTAGTACCGGTGCGCCTACGGAATTGGGGTTGAATCCACCCCCGTAGCCTTGTATGGTTGTTGAGGCGGAAAGGGTGTCTGTTGCACCGTAAGGGTCTTCTGCTGTGACGATACAAGTGAGGGTTGAACCGGCCATACTGAAACCTTGATCCAAAATGATGGCTTGGAAATCACTGTATACCTGTCCGTTGACAGTCCAAGTATAGGTGTAATTGACCACATCCCCATCAGGGTCTAAACCACCGGGATAGCACAAGACGATGTCATACTCACTGGGATTGCTTGGATCGATAGTTACAAAAGAGACTGTGGGCGCTCTGTTTTGAACGGTGACCGAACTGGACTTACTGTCAGTGCCCCCATTGCTATCGGAGGTGGATGCTATACAAGCGATGGAGTCGGTAGGGTTCACCGAGTGACTGATCAGGTTGATCGATGCCCCAGAAGCAATAGTCGAGCCATTTTTTCGCCAACTATAAGAGACCGACACCGATTGGTCAGGATCGGAAGCACTGGCCGAGCAGGAGAGTGAAGAATCGTTATAGACACCAGAATTTGGAGAGATGGTTGGTGTGGTTACCGTTGGACTGCTGTTGCTGACAGTCACGGAAGAACTATTGCCACTGACTGACGAGCCTTGTGCATCCGTTATGGTGGCAGAGCAATAAAATGTTTGTCCGACGTTGCTATTGGAGGCTGACAAGGTGTAGGATGAACCCGTTCCGACTTGAGAGCCATTTCGATACCAACGATAGATTGGTGTAAGGCTACCATCATCGGGGTCCGATCCACTAGCAGCACAGGAAAGAGTGGTTCCAGTCACCACATTTGAACTCGGAGAAATGGAAACACTAGAAAGAGTAGGACTACTGTTGCTGACCGTTACCGAGGAACTGTTTGCACTGGTCGATACCCCAACAGAGTCGGTGACTGTGGCAGAACAGTAAAATGTTTGTCCGACGTTGCTATTGGAGGCTGATAAGGTATAGGATGAACCCGTTCCGACTTGAGAGCCATTTCGATACCAACGATAGATTGGTGTGAGGTTGCC
>CAKZLX010000013.1 GCA_937127265.1 uncultured Pseudomonadota bacterium | reverse complement strand
ATGGCATACAGTACATCACCTCGTTGGTCTTTCAATTTTACGAACTCGGTGTCGACCAACAATCGGTCATAGAACTTAGGACGACGAGAGTATTTGAAATATTCGAGAAATTTTGTCAGCAAGAACGAACGGTGGTAAGTCGTCTGTATATCGGGGTCGTCGATTTGTGAGAGGTCTTTGAGACTGAATTTAAAGTGGGATACAAAGGATTTACAGCCACGGGGAATGTGGACTAATTCTTGAAAAGAAGTCGGTGACTTCCATGGTGTGACCCCATTGTAGAGTACCATTGGGAAGACGAATGGTAATTTCTTAGGGAAGTTTGAGTCACTTGTAGATTTGATGTAGTGTGAGTACCACAAATAGAGATACTCGAAGAATCGCCACGCCATGGTGTAATCATCGGTGGACTGATGCTCAAACATACAGTAGACGTAGATGGTTTCAGTGTCTGTTTGATTTTTTTGATGTCGTAACTGTAGCGACAATAAAAGGTCAGAGCGTTTTTCTCTGATGGTTGGTTCGGAAAAATTGGTCGGTTGGTATTGTAAACTATCCCAATCTACTCGACGGGATAGGGCGGCTGGCAGTTCGACTTGCAAATAGGCTCTGGCGATATCAGGACGTTCAATCATCAGTTTGAATAAGACATCGTGCGGTGTTTTACCTTCGGCAAGTCCTTGGTTATACAAGTTTTGAATCTGTTGTAAACGTTCGATTGCCCTTTGGTTATCGGTGTTTTATGTTGGGTTATCGGGTGTTTTTTTCGTCATTGGGGCTCCGGGGTTTGGAGCGGTACTAGCAAACTTTATGCCAGTTGAAACCTGTCGGTATTATCGGACGACTAGCATGGTATCGCCAAAGTTCGTCAATTCCACCTGTCGAAAATACTAAAAAACTGTCGAATTCGTCAATCCTTCGACACCCCGAATGCAGTTTTTGGATGGTGTAGAGATAGATATTCGTCAATTGGACTGTCGAAAGTGGCTATTGTATCGATCGTGTATGTTGGTTGAGGGTAGTCAACGATGACGACTATGGGGTGTATGTTCGTTAGTCCTTGGCTTGGACAATAGATTGCATCACCGCCCATAATTCGGGGGTGTTTGCCGCTAGAACCATAGGTTGATCAATATCCAGTGGTGAACCATTCCATTCTCGACAAACCCCACCGGCTTCTTCGATCAATAAGAGACCAGCCGCTACATCCCAGGGTTTTAAACCGACTTCCCAAAAACCCTGTACTCGTCCGCAGGCAAGGTAGGCCATGTCCAGTGTTGCTGCACCCATCCTACGAATACCCCGAGATTCGATCAAGAATTGTTTGACCAAAGTTAAGAGTTCATCGGCTCTGGTTGCTCGATCGTAAGGGAAGCCAGTGGCCAGTACGGCATCGGCAAGCGTACAAGGTGGCGCACAGTGAATTGGACTGTCATTCAGCCAAGCACCACCACCTTTTTGGGCAGAGAACAGTTCGTTTTTACTGGGATCATAGGTTACACCCACAACGATGTCTCCATCCAGTTGTAGGGCAATTGAGACCGCAAAGTGGGGGATGCTTTGGACAAAGTTGGTGGTGCCATCAATCGGATCGATAATCCAACGCGTTTGGGCTGTTTTGGCTCCGCCAGATTCTTCGGCGTAGATTGGAATATCGGGGGTGTGTAGGGTCAAATAGTCTCGAATCATCTTTTCGGCTTGGGTATCCAAATTGGAGACCAAGTCTTTACTTCCTTTTTTATCCACTTGTGTAGGTCGGTGTTTGATGATCTGTGCACCGACTGTTTTGGCGATGGAGCAAGCGATTTGGTGATATGCGGCATACTGTGTTGACATTGATTGATCCATGTATCGTAGATGACTGAGAAGGCCTATTGAGTGAGATTTACAGTTCAATATATCGAGAGATGGTCTGTGTGGATACCAATAATTTCAGTGGAATAGTACGATAGTTTTGATTAAGAATAACAACCACATAATCTTGATCAGGAGTAGATATGTTGTTGGCATGGTTAGGTCTTTTCGGGTGTGAAAACGAAAAGATTGTTCCCCAAACCGAAGAAGAAGTTGTGACTTTGGTGGATTTGGATGGTGATGGCTATCTCGATGATGTGGATTGTGATGATGGCAACGCCTCGGTGTATCCAAACGCCTTAGAGGCTTGTGATGGCATCGATAACAACTGTGATAGTGAAATCGACGAAGATGTGCAGATTCAATATTGTGCCGATGGTGATGGTGATGGCTTTGGTAATTCTGAGATTTCGGTGATGGCTTGTTCGGCATCGAATGGCTTTGTTCCCAATGGCAATGATTGCGATGACACTGAACCAACCGTCTTTCCAGGTGCCTCCGAACTGTGCGATGGTCTGGATAATGACTGCAATGCAATTGTGGATGATGGAAATGATTTGGTGGTGTATCAAGATGCTGATGGTGATGGTTATGGTGACCCCGATGTGATCAGTTCAGCCTGCACGGCAGGAGATGGGTTTGTCGATAATTATTTGGACTGTAATGATCAAAACAACACCATCCATCCCAATGCTGATGAGATGTGTGATAATATCGATAACAATTGCGATGGCTTGATCGACAATGAGGCCTTGGATGCACCAGAGTGGTATCGTGATGCCGATGGTGATGGCTATGGTACCGATACAGAGACCATCAATACCTGTTTGATTCAGTTTGGGTATGCAGCGGAAGGGAACGATTGTGATGATACCAATCCACTTGCAGCAGAGACGACCAACGATGTGGACTGTGATGGGTATGAAACAAGTGAAGACTGCGACGACAGCAATGAGCTTGCATTTGAAGACAATGGTCAGTCTTCTTTGTGTCCGGCATACTCATGTCTGGAGATTCTTGATAATGGATATAGTGTCGGGGATGGAATGTATTGGATTGATCCAGCAGGAGGTTCTCCGATCGAAGCGGACTGCGATATGACAACAGAAGGTGGTGGGTATACTTATTATGCTGTACTCAACGGATTAAGCACATCCCGATTTACCGATACCAACAGCTGTCA
>CAKZLX010000012.1 GCA_937127265.1 uncultured Pseudomonadota bacterium | reverse complement strand
ATTCACTATAATCCAAACAGTAGGACAAAACATCGCAATCTACATCGAACTGACAGTCTGAGGTAGAACAATAGCACTCGACTTCCTCGAAGGAATAATCTGATCCATCAATACTTTGGGGAATCGCCAAGGAAACCAAATCAACCACATTAACATCAACACTGCAAGAATTTCCATTGCTGTCTACACAGGTTGAACCAGTAGTATCAGTACAAAAACACCCTGCACCAGATGCACCCACAAACGGATCCAGCAACGGATTATCACAGTCATTAAAGATACCGTCGCAAATCTCAGGAGCTCCTGGGTAACGGGTATCATCCAAGTCACTACAGTCGCTGTAACCAGTGGTACCAGTCACCCAAGTCACAGGAGCAACCGTTGCATCTGGAATACAGACTTGACCACGTGAGTTTCGACATTCGTTGTAAATCAAGACACCAGAACCATTGTCAGTTGCCGAAATACAACGACAACCATTCAAGTCCATGTATTCACCTGCGTCACATTCTACGAAACCATCTTCATCATCATCGGTTTCGTTTACTGGGGCCCCCGTAGCAGAGTAGGATGGTGAGTCACAATTGTTGAATTGACCATCACAAACTTCGATTGCGCCTGGATAGACAAAGGATGAGGTGTCGTTACAGTCTTGACCTTCAATAATATCGGTACAAGAATCACCCAGTAAAGCCGTTCCTCCAACGAAAGATGTCGACCCATCAAAACACTCTACGTAACAGTCTCCATCATTATCGACCTGATTGGCAGGGGCACCGGGAGACATTCTATTGTCGAAAGAAACCAAAGAACAGGCGGTCTGACCATCACCATTCAAATCCGTTGGAATACACACATCACCTTCAGCAGTGTGGCAAATATCACTCGCGCAAGCACCCACACTATCCGCATCACCACAGAAACAATCACCGGTTTCATCAGCATAACGTTCCGTGACATCAGACCACAATGTACAGGTTTGAAGATTGTTACTGTCAAACGAAGGTGTACAACTGGCACCCGCATCATCAACACAGGTCGTTGTATCACACAAGGTTGGGTCATCAGCATCCAGAGCATAACAGAAACATTCTCTGGCAGTATCTACATATGTTGGACGCCATGAGTCACAGTTGTTGTATTGACCGTCACAAATATTGGGCGCATTAGGAAATACGTTGGTATCACGAGGAGAGCAGTCGGCTCCCACTAATGGTACATTTGAACCATTCCAAGTAGATCCATCAAATTCACACTCTACATAACCATCGTTGTCAAAGTCAACCTCATCAGTAGGTACACCACCCGCAATGTTCACACAATCATTGAGTACACCATCACAAGACTCTGGAGCACGAGGGTAAACGGCAGTTGAACTATCATTACAGTCTCTGACAAAAACAGCAAAGTCGGCAAATGATGAACCCGTAAAGTCATACGGTGTTTTGGTGAAGTTGAAGTTTCCGTTACTGGTGACCCCTGCACAATAGGACACCCCATTGGTATAGGCTGTGTCGTCAGTTGGAAAGCAAGCCTGATTTGGATCGGAGACCAATCGACAGGACTCATCACATTTATCGGTTGGACAAATACACTGTCCAGACACATTGGAATCCACAAAGGAGGTGTTGCTATTGTTGAGGGTGTAGTAGTATACCAAAGAAGATGCACCAGAGGACACATTCCCATCACAACTGAATACTTTGCCAATCGTTGTTGGTGAACCGTCTCCATCATTATCCACAAAGTAAGTCAAGGCACCACTCACGGTTCCGTTATTGTCATTATCATCGGCAAGACCATCACAATCTTCATCAATATCCAACGAATCACAAGCCTCTTGTGCACCTTCATTAACATTCGAATTGGTTTCATCACAATCCCCAAAACCAGCGCCATTATTGGTGGTCCAAGAGATAGGCAGACCTGACAAGTTTTGGGTATTTGGATCTTCTGTGGGAGATTCACACTGCTGGTATTCAACTTTGAATGGATACAACGTTCCTGTCTTAATACAAGTTGAACTGGTCACCCCTGTCACCAACTGGTAGTTGTTGACCACGCTAGAACAAGCACCCGAAGGACTGGTACATAAACAGTCGAAGTCGGCATCTGGATAGACAAAATTGGCACTGGTGTCAGTACTCGAACCAATCGCAAAACCATCGCCATCGATATCAGCATACCAAATGGTTTCTGGATTTTGATTAGAAGCACCAAAGCCACCACTGGCTGGATTTTCAGTGTATACTCCATCACTAAAATCAACTACGTCATTACAATCATCACTGTTCAGTAGATACGAACGGGTTTCACCGGTACTTAAGGTGACCGTCGGATTGGTTAATACACAATCTTGAATTGGGTCAACATAAGCGATATCAATCGTATCGGTAATCGCACCTGAACCATCGAGAAGTTCAAATTGACCAGCGCCATTATCACCACGACTGCCAACGATTGCCCCATAACCATCGTTGTCATAGTCAATGTACCACCCGACACGATCTTGTACATCGATAGCATCCAACGATACAACCGATGCCAAATCACCATACAGTGTCGCATCATCAACCAAAGTACCTTCGTCCAAACAGTCCAAACCTTGATAATCTGTTCCTTGAACAACAGAGATGTTAGAGTTTGCCGGTAATGGATCGGTAAAGGTTGCCGATACTGTGTTGGCACAATTGGCTTGGTAACCATTGGTAGCACCATAGCCATCCTCGTCAGCATCAGGGAACCAGCCCGCACAGAAATTGAGATCTGCCGTAACGGTGGTGGTGTCTTCTAAATCAGCCACTTCAAGTTGTAAGTCCAAGGTGTCATCGAGGAAATAACTCGCCACGCCGTTAGACACTGGTGGATCAATAGATAGGAATGCTCTGTTGTCAACGGTTGTCAGGTTTGCCGTTCCAGCAGATGGAGGTGTAGACAAAGACCAATTGAAGGTCAACGGATCCGCATTGATGTCATAGGTACAGGCAATCAGTTCCAAGGTTACATCGTATGGAAAATCAAAGTCATTTGGTGAAACGGTTGGAACACAAGCATCGATATTGTTGGTTGATGGCACACAAGCGATTCCATCAATGTCAAAACAGTTGGCTTCACCATCATCATTGGTTCCATCACAGTCCATTTCTTCACAATAGCAACCGGTTTCCGTGCCACGATTGTCATCACCATATACAGCAGCAAGAGGAGAACATTCTGTAAAGGTTGTACTCAATGTCGGATTACAATCGACACCTTCAGTATCCACACAAGTGGCAGATCCCAAATTACACTGGGTTTGATCACAGAAGCAATCCAAATCTTCATCTGCATATACAGGATTATTTTCAGCCCTTCCGTGGGCACGTGTACACTCACTCACTTCACTAGCCAAGAAGACAGCGATTTCTGGTGGTTGGTTGGCAATAGACACTGTAACTTGATCGTGATCATCAGCAACGGAGTTGCTTTGTCCACCGTTGTCCGTCACCGAGATAGTCCAAGTCAAGGCAGAAGCCCGTGCAGGATGCGTAATAAAGTCCGTTCCATCACTAAGCGTACACCCGTTGGTACTGTTATAAAACGCGATCGTCCCACCACAATCTGCGGCGATAGGCTCACTCGGTGTAAAGGTGTATGACACAATTCCATCTTGGTCATCTGGGTCCCACGAAAGGTCGGCATTAATCCGTACATAAACACCATCAGCCGGACTAGTGGGTTGTAATTCGGTCACCAATTTGCTTTGATCTTCATTGGCGGCCGCGGTGGCATCTTCGTAAGCTTCCCAATAACCCACTGCAATCGGCTTATCGTCCTCTGTATTTTGTGTGGTCAAAGCAATCGCATCTGACACTGAGGTCACCGTATCATCCACCGTCATGGTAATAGTGGTATCCAAATCAAAATCTGGAACACCAGCACTCGCCGAGTCGGTTGGCGTGAGTCCAGCCGTTGGGGTAAAAGCAAGCGTTTGCAATTCAGTATTCAAACTAGCCACAGTACCAGTCAGGGTGAGACTGTTGGTGGCATCATCCCACGATGACGTATCGGTATTCAAAGTACCACCGTAGACATCGGTTACGTCCAAGGTAACGATTTGATTGTTCACCACAAATGTACGTGCTCCACCTGAGGGTGCTGAAGCATCAAATGGCCAATTGGTTGCCGCAAGAGTCAAGGTAACAGTCAAAGAGGCATCAATGTCAACATCTTCCAAAACAATATCTGCATTATTGCCAATCACGTCCGTGGTATTCAGTTGCACAGTTGCTTCGCCTTCATTGTACACCATACCCAATGCACTAATTATCGGAGCATCATTCACATCACTAACCACAATTTCGGAACGAGCACTGTTTTCGGAGAAAGAGGCAGTACTATCGGTTCCACCACGAATCGAGGCATCGGCTGTAGTACCAAATAAAGAAGGATTGCCATCCCATACATAGAAATCAATCGAAGGATTGGTCGATTCTCCATTTTCACCATCTGGAACAAAGCGTAAACAGTCAGTGGTACGAAGCAATAAGGCGGAACTGGTACTGACAGAGCCGACATCGCTCCAAGTTACACAGGTATCGGTGGAGTATTCCCACGTACCTGTACCATTGCTACCAATAGAACGAGCGAATACGGCAATACCCCGATTGGCACCAGTATCATCGTCCGAATCTGTGGCATTCAGTAAATCCACCACAAAGTTTCCATTGTTATTCAGATCATCTTCACTGATGGCAGTAAACGAACCACCACTAGTTCCCAGAGGCCAAACGGGGGCATCATTCACATCGCTAACGACGATACTAAGGGTATCAGTCGCGGCTGAAAATGCCTCTGGACCACCAGTTCCGTCAACAGTTGTATTGGTTCCCGGTGTTGGTGCTGCAGTATCAGAATACTGATCCCAAGCGTGAAACTCTAGTGTAGATGTTCCACCGTTGGCGCCATCTGGAACGAAGGCAAGGAAATCATCCAAATCCAACACCAAAGCACCTGATCCTAAAGATACCGTTCCCCATGTTGAACCGTCTGTTGAGTATTTCCATACACCGTTGGTTGCCGACTGAGCAACAATCGCAATTCCGTCATTTGGCGCCGAGTTGTCAACATCTGTGACCGTCACCAAAGCAGATATCTGCGCAAAGTCACTTGGTGTGGCAGCCTGATTGTCATCTTCGGTAATACCGGTAAAATTGGTGACAGATGCAATCACTGGTGCATCGTTCACATCACTAACCGTGATACTGGCGGTTTCAGAATCCACAGAATATGCTGTAGTCGTACCGGTTGTGACAGCAGAGGTCAATCCGCCACTACTTCCTGTACTCTGATCCCACAATACATAGGTCATGGTTGGATCAGTAGCCTCCCCATTAGCCGCCGCCACATTTGGGTTGAAACGCACCCCAGCATCAGAAGGAATTAAGCGGGAATTGGAAGTAGTAATACTGGAACCACTTTCAATGGCTTGCCAACCAGACCCATCATTGAGATTGAACTCCCAAGTCCCAACACCTGACGACAAGGCGGTAACAGCCAATCCATATACAGCACCTGCATCAACATCCGTGACACGACCTCCGACAATCTCACTGACCAACTGACCACCATTGTCAAGATCATCTTCAGTGATAGCAGTCAAAGCAGTTGTTCCTGAGGTGCTCAGTACTGGTGCATCATTGATTGATGTCACTGTCAGGGAAAATTCATTTGCGTTGAGTGAATATGCACCATCATCACCTTGCTCAGCGGCAGATAAACTGGTGGTGTTATCGATGGCAAGTGTTGGAGAGTTACTTTGATCCCAAGCCAAGAAACGCATGGTAGCGGTTGTTCCATTTTCACCATTGGGGACAAATCGAATGTAGTCCGCAGCGTCCAGTGGTAAGACCAATGATGTGGATACAGCAGGAACTGTGGTCCAAGTTGCTTCGGCATCCTTACTGTATTCCCAACGACCGTTGGTTGTACTCACCGCGGTGAGAGCAATACCTTTATTGTTGAATGCTGGTGTGGTATCAGTATCGGTATAAATACTGTTGGTAACCACAGCCGAAACTTGAAAGGTATTCAAACCACTATATGTTGGAGCCTCCGCCGCTGGAGCATCATCTTCTGTAATCGTACCCAAATCAATTGATACACCGGCTGTCAGTTCTGGAGCATCGTTCAAATCGGTCACTTCGAGTGAAAGAGTGTTGCTGTCAACCGAAAATGGACTGGTGGTTGACGGAGTAAAGACTGCGGTGGTGTCGGCTGTACCTTCTGAACTGTTTCCGTCAGTTTGGTCCCAAGCATAGAAGGTCAAAGTGGCAGTTACACCATCAGGTCCAGTAGAAGCAAATCGTAAGTAAGCAGACTCATCCAACAACAACGCCGATGTACTAGACACACTACTAATCTGTGTCCAAGTGGTTTCCGAATCAACTGAATACTCCCAATAGCCATTCACACTTGAAGCATCGGTAATCGCAATACCCTTGGAGTCTGCCGTGTCGGTTTCGATAATGGTTGAACCAATTGTGGTAGAAATCAAAGTCGAGGCAGAATAGGAAATCGCGTCAGAATCACCTTCATTGATGGTGGTTAAGGTAATTGGGCTGGTGGTGGTGTCCAATACGGGCTGATCGTTGACATCAGTAACTTCCAGCGAGAAAGTATCTTGGTTGGCAGAATATGGTTGGTCATCACCCTGATTGGCAGCCGTGATAGAAACACTCGAACCATTGGAAGCAGAATCAGAACCATCCCATGCCAAAAAGGTCAAGGTAGCGGTTGTTCCATTGGTGCTATCGGGAATGAAACGAATAAAGGCGGATTCATCCAACACCAAAACACTGGTGGAAGATACACCGGTAATCTCAGTCCAAGTGGTTTCCGAGTCAATAGAATAATCCCAACGACCATTGGTATTGGAGACCCCAGTGACGGCAATTCCTGTATTGGAAAACAACGGTGTGGTATCAGTATCGGTAATCAAAGCGTTATCGGCTATTAACGTCGCCAGTTCAAACGTTGCGACATCTGATTCACTTGTATCTGCATCATCCTCGGTAATACTACCAATCGAGGTAGTCAATGCACCCAATTCCGGAGCATCGTTCAAATCGGTCACTTCGAGTGAAAGAGTGTTGCTGTCAACCGAAAATGGACTGGTGGTTGACGGAGT
>CAKZLX010000011.1 GCA_937127265.1 uncultured Pseudomonadota bacterium | reverse complement strand
ACATGAATATCTGGCATTATCTGAACAAGCTTTGCTTGGTGTTGATCTCAGAATTAAGGAAATTGGTAAGATGCTTTGGAATGATCAAGATAAAGAAAAAGACACAGTGCCACTGTTTCCATCAAACAGCCATCACCATCTAGAAAATATGGATGATGAATATGAACTTACTGAAGATCAAATTCAAGAATTGAACGAAACTTTTAACTTATTTGATCGTGATAAGGATGGTTCTATATCAACAACTGAACTAGGTAAAATGATGAATACTCTTGGTGTCGAGGTGATGAGGTGCAATGTAATTGATTGTTCACAATTTATGAAATGTTATTGGTTAGATTGTTAACGTGTTGAGGTCTCTGATTCGGACAGGGCTGGCAATGGAACGATATCTAAGGCTATCTTTGACGTCGCCGAGAGGTCAACGGTTGGAGCCACACCCTCATAATAGGCTTCAAGCCATCTGGCGGCACATAAACACCACTTATCGCCAACCTTGAGACCAGGGAAACCATACTGTGGTGCCGGTGTGCTTAGATCGTTTCCTTTGGCTTTGGTGTAGGTTAAAAATTTGTCGGTCATGGTAGCACAAACTACGTGCACGCCGCGGTCATTGTTTCCAGTTCTACAATAAGAATCTCGATAGAATCCAGTCAGTGGGTCAGTGGAACAGGCTTCGAGTGGTTTGGAGAGTACATTGCTTTCGATAGGGTGGTTCTGAACTGGATTGTTTGTCGGGCAGGATTCCAATAGACAATCTCCATCCGCCATTGCTTTATTGGTCACGAAGATATTGATGAGAATAAAAAGATACATGATGACCTCCGTGGTTCATTCATAGGAGAGCACAGGAAAAAGGCAATCAATTAGTCCCGATTGTGCTACACTTGGAATTTGCAGTGCATTAATCAGGAGGTCAAGTGCGCATTGTGCACATTCGAAAACATGACCGGTATCAGTTGGAAATCAAAACCCAACTGTTGTCTGACAACAGTAAGAAGTCAAAAGGGCAAGTTGATTTTTGGCTATTTTTACCGCCGGCTTTGGGAATTGTTCCCTCTGAGTATACACCCGCCCAGTTTTACATTGACTTGCGTACCTATACACGTCTCAAAACACCTCGTTTTACCGCTGGGGAATTGCTGTCTAAAGAAGATTCACCACTGCTTAATTTAGAACGCCACTTTGCAAAAAATCGACTGAATCAAAAGATATTGCGACAAGAAATGAAATTGCTCTGCAGTATCGTCCGCAAATTGTCTTCGTTGAACAGTGAAGTGGAAAATTTATTGCTGATCCAGAAAATCATGGAACGTTGGAGGGGAGTTGTACAACGATTACAACAGCAATCTGTGAAAGTGAAAACCACCACTTGTATGAAAATTGTGGATGAACTGATGTCTAATTATTGGGAGGTATCTTTGATTGCTGCCCAAGAAGATCCTGAAAAGTTTGTGCATGTCAGTTCTCAACAAGTCACCGATTGGATTCAACAAGAGTTTCAGTATCGTTTGGATAATCAATACTTTCTCTATAAATCGTCTAAAAAAGATCAATACCTCTTTCATTTTGGCAATTTGGTTAAATATGTGTCTACGGTGTTGTTTTTGGACTCCAACACCAATCGTTTTTCAGAGTGGCTCCGTCATTTGGCTTTGGGAACGGCTGCAGGCTTAGCCATGGTTTGGGCATTGTTTGTGCAGATTTATGCTTTAATTGAATATGGTGTCAATCTCAACGAAGGGATGAGTGTACAATTAATTGTAACTTTTGTGGGCATCGGTATCTTCTCCTATATTTTAAAAGACCGCATCAAAGCGACCTCTGGAAGTTGGTTGGCATCTCAATTGTCTAGCCGCTTGCCAGATCGTGAGCGTGTTTTTTATATGGACGAGGAAGAATCTCCCGTTGCACAGAACTCTGAAAAGGCGGGCTTTGTGAAAGTGAAGCATCTTCCTTTGGATATTCAACAAAAGTACCAAAACTTTCAAGAGTGGAATCCCTACTTTCTCTATGGTTCAGATGTTTTACATTATCATCGTCAAGTAGAGGTGTTTAATCGTAAAGCCATCAAGCAATTTTCTCGGTTTCAAGGGGTGGTTGATATTCACCGTTTTCACGTCTGGAATTGGGTGAAAACACTAGCACCGCCCAAAAAAGAGATCGTGGTGTTGACAACCAAAGGAAAAATCGAACGTTGTAAAGCCCCTAGGGTATATACGGTGAATTTGTTGAGTAAAACGACGGTTCAAAATCGGGTGGAGTATCAATTGTTTCGTGTGTTGTTAAACAACCGGGGTTTGGTTGGTGTTGAGGAAGTCAAAGTGGAGCAGTTTAGTCAGAATGGCACAGAGTAGATTTTTTGAAAAAGTTGTCTAGATAGTTTCCGAATTTGGTTGGTTCTTTTCGTTTGGTCTTGTGAACCACCCACCAAGGATGAACAGATGCCAAGAGAAAAAGAACAGACCTTACGCGATATATGGTGTAGTCAACACCTCCCAACCGCTACGGCTAAAACACCTCGTCACTATCAAACAGAAGTCTTTGAGTCGCTTGACCGTCATCTCAATACCAACAAAAGGGCGATGACTCATCTGGCTACTGGGGCCGGAAAAACCTACATTGCCATGCAATGGTTACGCAGACAAATTTCCGAGGGGAAGGTGACGACAAAAAAGCCTGTTGTTTGGATGGTTCACAGGTCTACACTGTTGATACAAGCGATGAAAGAACTGTTTGCCATTCCAATGACTGAACGAAAACGATTGGGGTTGTCAAGTGAAACGATTGCTGTGCTAGGGGGTACACTGAACGATAGTCTGTCCAACGGAAGGTTACGAGAAGGCGAAAACAACCAAGCGCTCATTTATTTCACCACCCGTCAAAGTTTTGCAAGTATCTATTCCTCTTTTTCTAAAACACCGTCTTTCATTGTGTGGGATGAGTGTCATCAGGGAGATGGGGATGCGTCTCAACAAGCCCCAACTATTTTCCAACACTTTCGTCGAAGAAAAACCAAGATCATTGGTTTGACCGCCACTCCAAAAGGTGAGAGTTGTACCTTTTCCGATGATGATGTCATCTATTCTAAAAACTTAGTGTCTTTAATTGAAGAAGGGCATTTGGCGCGTCCTAAACCAGTCACCGTCCGAACTGACGTGTCTTGGACACCGAATACCGGTTCGGTTCGCAATGCAGACTTTACCAATACCAGTGAATTGAACACTATCGTTCGAAACGCCCGCATCGTGAATGAGTATGTCGCCAATAAGAAAAAGTATGGTAAAACAGTGGTGTTTGCTATCAATATCGATCATGCTGAGGCATTGGTACGGGCCTTTAAAAAATCCAATGTCACTGCGACCTATGTCCATTCCAAAATGAGTCCTAGCATAGCCCAAGAACACATCGCTGATTATTTGAATGGGCGCAAAGAAGTCATTATCAATGTTTCGAAACTGGCAGAGGGTTTTGATGCCCCACAGACCAACAGTATTTTTATGTGTCGTCCGACCAACTCTCGCACCCTCTATTTACAATCGATTGGTCGCGGGACCAGAATACCGGAGGGTAGTACCAAAGACTCCTTCTACGTAGTTGATTTTGTGGACAATTTAACCCGTCATCAGGATTCACTGGTGGCCTCGTCAAGGTTGTTTGCCAGCCGTTCAAGGGTGCGTAGACGACAGTGGAGTCCACAGATGCGAGAACGGGTGACCAACGGGGAACACTTCTTTGAAAGTGGACAAACGCCCAGTTTGATTTGTGAGGCGGATGGATTGCCCGATTCAATGAAGGGGTTTTGGTATGCTCCAGGACAAACCTTTGGGTTGGAGATTGAGTTGACTTGTCCCAACTGGCAAAACAGAGCAGTGTTTCGAAAGTGGGCAAACAGAATTATCAAGGCTTTGACTGCGGAAATGGGATCCGATTTGGTTTATCAAAATCCCTGTCGAAATGGGGCTGGTTTGACCACTTTGTGGAATGTGGAGTGGGATGCTTCCTGTGGGTTGGAAGTCGTCTCTCCTGTTTTGCAGGGGATTGAAGGTATTCAAGAGTTGACCAAAGTACTCGCAGTACTCGACCGCTTAACCCAAACCACACCAATTCATGTGAACTATTCAACTGGACTGCATTTACACCTTGGTTTTTCTGGTGCCAAAGTGGATCAGGTGAAAGCATTGGTCTTGCAAATGCACTTGGCAGAACCCTGTTTGGCGGCGTTGGTTTCTCGATCTCGCTACAATCGATTTTTGGGTGTCAATCGATACGGTTCTTCTCCCAACTCCTTTTGCCAGCCCATTCGTAAGATGTTGACCAAGAAAGACATGCGGGAGTGTACTTCCAAACGTGCCTTGCTGTCTGCTTTTGGTGACCGATACTGCACCTTAAACCTACAGCCCTTACAGAGTATTCAAACGGTTGAATTTCGGTTGCACAATGGCACCACCGACATGCTCAAAGTTGTTCGATGGTTATCATTGTGTCAACAGTTGTTTCATCATGCTATTCAACAAACCGATTGGCAGTTGGCACTCAAACACTTCAAGCGACGATCGGTTATCGAACCTGCATCCGCAGCGGAAGTGTCCAAATGGTTGACCAAACTGCCAGGTGGAAATCAAGAGAACTTTGTGCAATCGGTGTTGGGTCGTGTTCGTACACTACAGGTGACCACCTAGATTAATCATACCTCTCTGGCTACAACCGAGATATACTATCAGTTGATGAGAGGAGGTTGGTTTGTTGTTGTTCTTCATCGGTTGTTTGTTGACAGAGTCTGCCAAAATTGAAGGGATTCAAGACCCGAACCTAGATGATACTGATTCTGGGTGTTTGGAGGTTGAACTTTGTGATGGTCTTGATAATGATTGTGACGGGCAATTGTCCGATTTGGAGTTGGACTTGGATGGAGACGGGTTCGTCGCCTGTGACCTCACGACAGATTGGTTGGGAGATGCACAAATACTCGGTGGGTTAGATTGTGATGATGACAATTCCGAAATTTTTCCCACAGCGACTGAGCGTTGTGATGGGATCAGTACATCTTGCTTGGTCACCTTGCCCGAGTTGGAATTGGACAACGATGGTGATGGGTTTGTGACCTGTACGATCGATGGAATAACCGGTTGGTTAGGGGATGCGCAGGTGCTAGGGGGTGATGATTGTGATGATCAGAAACCACAGACATACCCAATGGCGGTAGAAATCGAAGCGGATGGAATCGACCAAGATTGTGATGGATTGGAGCGCTGTTACCAAGACCTAGATTTTGATGGCTTTGGCAGTGACCTGTTGGTGGAGAGTATCGACATCACTTGTGCGACCACTGGTTTCAGTATGCAATCGACCGATTGTAATGATGCGGATGCACTGGTGATGCCTGGTGTGGATGAAGTATGGTATGATGGAATTGATCAAAACTGCGATGGGCTTTCCGATTATGATCAAGATAGCGACGGACAAGATGCTGAATTGTATGGTGGTGATGACTGTGATGATACGGATTCGTTGATTTTATGGAGTGATGTTGTCATTGAGGGAATCGCTGATGGTGTAGATCAAAATTGTGATGGCTTTGAACTGTGTTATTTGGATGCCGACGGGGATCGAGTTGGCGGTTCATTTACGGTAGAATCACAAGATATTACTTGCTCACAAATTGGACTCTCCGACCTGTTTGCCGATTGTGATGATGATTTGGATGTTGTGTATCCAAATGCTCCTGAATTGTGTGATGGGGTTCTCAATGATTGCTTGTCCACCTTACCCAGTACCGAGCAAGACGTAGATGGTGACGGGTTTGTGGTCTGTACTCCCACAGACTGGTTGGGATTGAGTGCGGTTGTTGGCGGTGGAGATTGCAATGACACTGATTTGACAGTGTTCCCGAGTGCCACTGAGACTTGGTATGATGGTATTGATCAAAATTGTGACGGATGGAATGACTTTGATCAAGATGGTGATGGTTTTGATGCAGACTCCTATGGTGGAACTGACTGTAATGATACTGACCTAACGGTGTTTCCGAGTGCAGTAGACACTTGGTACGATGGTATTGACCAAAACTGTGATGGGCTTTCTGATTATGATCAAGATGGTGATGGACAAGACGACATGCAGTTTGGTGGTACCGATTGTGATGATCTCGATGCTGGGGTGTACGCTTCCAATACACTTGCGGAAGGGATTGCTGATGGTATCGATCAAAATTGTGATGGCTTTGAACTGTGTTATTTGGATGCTGACCATGATGGCTTTGGGGAAACGACTACCGTACAATCAATGGAGTTTACCTGTCTGAGTGATGGCTATTCTACCTTGAATACCGACTGTGAGGATACCATAGAAACAATCTATCCCAATGCACCTGAATTGTGTGACGGTCTGATCAACACCTGTGGTGGTAGTTTGTCTTTGGAGGAAACCGATGTTGATGGTGATGGCTATGTCCAATGTGTGATTGAGGAGAGTGGTTGGTGGGGTGTATCTACTGTTATCGATGGTGGGGACTGTGATGACCTCGATGCTACAATTTTTCCGACGATGATGGAGATTGTGGGGGACGGTATTGATCAAGACTGTGATGGTGTGGATGCTACGACTCTGACCGTAGATGACTTGCAACCGGGCGATCTGTTGATCTCTGAGATTATGCCGTGGTCTGATTCTTATGCGACAGATTGGATAGAATTGTACAACACGACTCCTTTTGACATTGAACTGAACGGTTTGGTCTTGCTGTCGAACAATCTTTCAGTGTTGTACACAGAAAATGCAGTCGTTCCTTCGGATACATTTTTCGTTTTCTATGACCAGTCCATTTTTCCGTATAGCAATACGTTCTTTTCGACCATGAACGCTGCAGAAGTCGACTTTACACTGGCTGGTCAGGGTGACTTTGTTCAGATTTTTTCCGACAGTAATCTTATCGCCGAAGTCGATTTTTTCAATCAATATTTTTGTAACTTCAATATGTGAAGCAAACTGATTTAAATTTGGATAATAATCCTCAAATTTCTTTAAAAATACAACTATGTAAATTTAAACTCATAGCAATACTAGGAGATTGTATTGAAATTCTTTGGATAAAATTACTTGAGCTTTTAGTAATTTTAATCATAAATTCTTCATTATTATATTCTCCATTAATATTAGGATAGGAAG
>CAKZLX010000010.1 GCA_937127265.1 uncultured Pseudomonadota bacterium | reverse complement strand
AAACCATTAAATTACAACCTCTAATATCAGAATTATCAAAACGACCAATAACTTCAAAAGTGTTATTTTGATGTACTTTACCTAAATCTTGGGTAGCAATAAAAGAACAAGAGTTATAATTTGCCAGATCAATCACATTTATACCTCCATTTTTATTTTTTGGTAAAATTGTTAGTGCATCTTCTGTATCTCTAATCAAAATTTTCATCCAAGGCGGTGTTTCAAAAACACCTTTTCCTTTAGAATAAGCTTGACTTAATAATTCTGTCATTCCATATTCTGAATGTATTTTCTCAACCCCAAAACCTTTTTGTAAAATATCATGAAGCTCTGCTCTTATCATTTCTTTTCTTCTTCCCTTCATTCCTCCTGTTTCCATAACAATAGCATTGCTTAAATTGAATTGATATTTTTCAACTAAATCTAACAATGCAAAAGAAACTCCAATCAACAAGACCTTTTCGCCGGCTTCCAAGTGCAAATCCACACGAGCATAAGCCCAACGACGTCCAAAACGACGACTCAAATTACTGGCTTTCACCACCGACATTGCGCCCCTCCAATAGGGACAAGTATCCGATTTTAGCCGTTTCGTCTACTGTCGAACAACGTCTTGTCGTTTCAGTGTACGCATCCCAAAGAACGCAGTGACCAAAAGCCACCACGACCACCCATAACCAGTGGAGGTTGTACACATCATTTTGTCATCGCCTTCCGTATCTTCTTCGGTGACTTCTGGTTCAGGGGGAGGTGGTTCAGGTACATATTGGCGAATCCAATCGTAATAAGCATCAATTCGAGTCGCACCTGAGGCTCCACCATCACAGGGTTGGCCACCTTGTACTGCAAAGACAAAGGAATTTACGCCGACCAAAGTGTAACCATCTTCTGTCCAACGCAACGATGCACCACCAGAATCACCCGAACACAAGTTGGTGTTGGGATCGTAGGCATAAATAAAGGTTTCATCCACAGAATTGAACGGTATTGAAGTGGTTCGTTTTTTACCAGAGTCCTGTCTTTCGTCAGAGGTAATTCCCCAACCCACATAATCCAAATACTGCCCAATCCATAAATCGGTAGGCACTTCTTGACTGAGGGGAATCGGTTCGACTTCGGGGATACCATTTTCCAATTCCAACAACCCAATATCACTGGTGATCATCGTAGCGGTACCTGAATACTCGGGATGCATCTCCCAACCCAACACTGTGTCGTAATAATCAACGCCATCATCGGCATACAGACTGTGACCGAGCATGAAATAGATATCCATGCCGTATCCTGCATACTCTTCCACGGCCTCGATACAGTGCGCGGCGGTTACCACCCAATATTCATCAATCAAGGTTCCCGAACAAAAAGACATCCCGCCATATTGATCAGAATAGGCCATGATCGCACCAACTTGAATAAAGTCCAAGGTGATTTGACCGTTGACGATTGGGGGTGGTGTTGGTTCGCTGGCAAAGGCAAGTGTGGTGAGCAATGACAACATGATACATCTCCAAATATGGTATCCATCTTTACTCACCATAACCCTGTGCAACAAGAAAACAGTCCCTACCTCATTCTGTTGACATGCTTTTAGCAAGTCCTATCAGTATACTGCACCCATTTGGAGTCTCCAATGTCCAACCCAATTTATGAAAACTTTTTGCGACAAGCCGACCAACATTTCGACCAAATAGCCACTGCCCATACAAAGTCTTTCCAGTGCAAACAAGGGTGCCATGCTTGTTGTGAGCCTGAACTAACGGTACTAAAGTTGGAGGCCAATCGGATTGTTACCTACCTCAAGGATCATCCAGAAATCCGTAAACAGATTGAACTCATTGAACAAACCAACCCCCACAACGGAACCCGATGTGCCATGCTCGATGCAGAGGGAAAATGTAGTATTTACCCTGTCCGTCCATTCATTTGCCGTTCTCATGGGGCACCGATTGCGATTGCCCGTGAAGAATATTACCAAATCGATGTCTGTCCACTCAATTTCACCGAAAACCCCATTGAAGAATTGGGTCCCGAAGATTTCTTCATTTTGGATGACTGGAACGAGCAATTGCTTGACTGTGCAGAAAGTGAAGAACGTATTTTATTAACCCTATCTGGATTATTCTCTGCAGAATAAAGATAGATCGTACACTTTGAGCCAAATCCAGTACACTAAAGTCGTCTGACCCTAAAATTCTGGAGATATTAAACCATGTCCATACGTTCGATCATCTTGATCTCTACCCTCTGTCTTTCAGCTTGTGCAGGCAGTGGTAAAATCATCATTCCTGCTGAAACTGAAGACACAGCGACTTCTGATACCGATACCTCCCCCACCGACACTGGCATCGTTGATCCGATTGACACGGCAACCACCGACACATCAGACACTGTAGACACAGAACCAGTAGAGGTACCGATCACCTGTGATTTCAGTTGGACATTCCAAGCCCCACAAGACTACGAGTTCTATGCCATTGGGGATACAGTTGATGCCACCGTACAACTGGACAACCTCAATGACTACACCGACTTCACCATGCGATGGGAAAATCGTGGTGGAGAAATCCTAGCAGAAAGCACCATCGACGGTACAGGACAAGCATTATACACCGGAACAGAGTATTCCTCCACCAAAGGCTTACACACCATCTATGCACGGGTAGTTACCCCCCAAGGACCTTGTGACACCCGTATCGAAAAATCGCTCTCAGTTTGTAACGCACACATCCTTGAAGACTTCACCACCGAATCCACCAACTGGGTTACCCGCGGAGATGCCTACTGGGACCCTAACGGTTGGGTGGAGATGACTGGCACCGGACAAGGTAAAAATGGCGCCGTCTACAACAAAGTGGAATCGATTGCCTCTGGAGTCGCCTCTATCCGTTTCACCTTAAAAACAGGCAACGGAATGAATGGTGGTGCCGATGGATTTGCCTTTACCATCATCAATGTCCCCACCACCACAGAACTGGAGAATTGGATTGCACAAGCCAACTCTGGCGGAGGAATGGGCTACGGTGTTGGAGGTGCTTCCGGTGGCTTCACTGGCGACGCTCTCACCGTTGAAATCGACACTTGGCACAATACCTACAACGGCAGCAACGAATTTCACACCGACCCCACCACCAACAGCCACATCGCCATCACCAAAAATGCTGACCCTGGCGAACACTTGGTGTACTTTGACACACCCAACGTCGAAGACTTCCAACCCCACGATCTCCGAGTCGACATCGTTCCCAGCAACATCAAAGTCTTCTATGACGGCAGTGAGGTCATCAACGAAAATCCCCAACTAGCCTTCAAAGGCGGGCAAATGTTCTTCTCCGGCAGTACCGGTTGGGCAACCAATCACCACATCTTCGACAACTTGGAGATTTATCACGACTGTCAATAAAATAACTGCACCATTACTGACGAACCCACAACCCCCCTACATCTTCAACCGCCTAAAGATTTACCACAACAGTCAACAAAAAACTACACCAAACAAGCCCAACATCTTCCCTAAACGAAACAACTCAATTTCAAAGAGGAGAGTGGGGAATGGCTTCAAAGAGTATCGGAATACTGAAACAGTGAGGTATACTTCTGTATCCGAACTTTTTCAGTGTCCGATAATCGAAGAAGGCAACCCCAACATCCTCTCTTAGATCGAAGAAGGTAAACGCAATATCTTCTCTTAGATTTAAGGTTTCCCACACCTACCCGATAGACCAAACATGACGTATGTCTTGGAGGTGTCATGTTTAGGCAACGGGTGGGTTGGAGTTTGCTCATGGTACAATGCATTGGGTGTGTCAATGACCAAAACCTCACCGTGGTCAATGGAAGCATCCATACGGACTGGCAAATTGACAGCACCGAACTGGATATTGAACTGGATAGACCCGATGTAGGAATCGAAGCACCCCAAGAGAACTACGATACCCTACAAAACAAACAAATCTGGTGTGGGCAACCACTTGACTTTATTCTCCCCAAAATGGACACCTATTACCAACAAGACCATACGTTGAGTGCGGTTGTTCATACCCCTACCCTACCTGCCAATCAAGGTTTTGGTATCATTTGGGAAGTCGATGGTAGAATACTATCAGAGACCCCTATTGATTCGGCTTTCACCCATTTTACCAGTGAACACAATACCGAAAAGCTTGGTCGACAAACCATTCAAGCCCGCCTAAACACCCCCGATGGTACCTGTGAAACCCCAATTCCTCAATCCATATCCGTTTGTGAAGCCCATTTCGTTGAGGATTTTGAGGATGATGCCGACAACTGGATTGCAGTCGGTGATGCAGTTTGGGATGAAAGTGGTTGGGTGGAATTGACCGAAAATGAACAAGGACGACAAGGTGCACTCTACAACCCCAATCTTTGGATTGAAGGTGGTTCTGTATCGATTCGCATGACCATTCAAACTGGGGACGGTGTGCACGGTGGAGCGGATGGTCTAGCACTCAGTTTTGTTCCCATCGAAAATCCACACCAACTAGACACACTATTAGCGCACACCCTCCCCGGTGGTGGGATTGGCTACGCTTTGCCAAACGAGGAACAAAACCAACATCCAAATATTTTTACCGTTGAACTAGACACCTTTGAAAATACTGGGGACTACGAACACATTGACCCCACCTCTGCTGACCATATCGCCCTCACCCAAGGAGCCGATGCCGGCAACCATCTCCTATGGCAAGAAACTCCAACCATCGCTGATTTTGCGCTACACGATATCCGCATCGACATCGAACCACAGACTGTCGCCATCTTTCTAGATGGAGAGCAAATACTCCACCAAAAGAAACAGATCGACTTTCAAGGTGGATACATGTTCCTATCCGGTAGTACAGGGTGGGTAACCAACAGACACATCATCCATGATTTGGAAATCTACCACGGATGTCAATAAGCCCTCGTGCTTCACAATATAAAGAGCCCTTCTATTCTCCAAGATTTGTGCTAAAAGAAACTGATGATTGCATTAGTTCTCCAATTTCAATCTTTAGTTTACGCCAATCCACCACACGCCATCGAGGGATTTTACATGCCCGTCGATAGTTTTGAGGCGATTGAAAAACGAAGGCACCAAGCCATTGCAGATACTTTGAATGCCAGCAACATTGTCATTCGAACTTTGGCGGCTTCAAAATTACAAAACCAACCCAACATGTGTGCTGAGTACCAGTTTTCCTATACCGATACAACCCTCTTTGTACAATGCGACCAACACCCTAGAATCGCCGTGCACTTAGATGGACAACCCACCCAGTATCCCAAAAAAGACGGTACATTTTTCGCAGTGGTGGCTGAAGTCAACGGCAACACCATCACCCAGCACTTTCCGTTTGATAACGGTACACTCAAAGTGATCTATCGCATCGACCCCAACCAATTTTGGGTTCAAAAGGCAATCTACAGCAGCTACTTGGGGATGCCCTTGATCGTTGAAGGAACCTACCAGCCAAAATAAAATTGATAGTATCAGGGCAACACTTGGACAAATTCACGGGAGCCAAACCATTGGTACAAATTGGCGTCAATGGCATTCAAGGCATGCGTATCCAGAACATAGAGTACATAGGCATTCAGAAAGGCCTGCTGAACATCCAATGATTCTTCAATGGAGGATATTCCAGTAGACGTTCGGTGTGTCAAAAAATCACTCAACAAGCGATTCTCGGACAGGGGTGATTGGGCAAGAGAGACCTGTAAAAGTCGTTCGGCAAACAGGTTCACACTATGAAAGTGTCCCATGGTAAATGGCTTTTCAAGTGAACCGATAAAAGCCCCTCCGCTCTCAAACGCCGCATCAAAAAACGAAAAGACCACTTGGTCGCCATCAGTGGTGATTGTAGTCGCCAACTGTTCTGGATGTGCCCCACGACGGACAAAGGATACATCATGTAAAAGTGGTAACTCTTGAGGGCGCAACTGTTTCAAACTCTCGCTGATGATTGCGATTTCTTGCTCCTGCCAAATACCTTCTTTGTTTTCAAATCCGGCTAACATATAGGCTTCCACAAGGATATCGCGATTCACTGGCGAATACTCTGGGTTCCATTTTTCTACACCGGTGATGCGAATCTCACGCTCTGCGCGAAGGGCAACGCTGACAATTTTCTGTCCTTCATCAGTATGGAGAAACAAATCCAACTCTCGCAACTTGGTTGGTTCAATAAGAAGTGTATGAATGGCGTACCACTGCACCATCGACAACCTATCCATCTCTATATCGCTACCGTACTCCCACTCTTTGATCTGAAATCGACCGGCTTGCAATTGTAAGCGGATATCCTTTTCGTGATCAGCAAGCCAAACCTCACTAACAGTCACAGTTGGCATGGACACGGGTAGATAAGTACGATCGGGTGATGAACCAACGATGTATGTTCGAACCATTTCTCCTGAAATATCCAAGGCATCAAAGTCAATCTCTTCGACTTCGGAAGCCGGCTCTTTGTCATACTCACAGCCTTGAACAACCAAGAGTTGTAATACTATCCCCACCACAGCAAACAGACGATGCATGATTCCTCCACATGAACAACAATTCCATCTTTGGACGAATACTAAACTTTTTTTGTCGCTTTTTGACAGAAAATACCCAATCAGGTACGACGACGAGCCTTTTCTCGTTGAATTAGTTCCAACTCTCGACTGGTTTGTCCAGCCACCGAAGTGTTTTCTTCCGCACGACGAATCAAGTAGGGCATCACATCTCGAACTGGTCCAAAGGGCAGATACTTGGCCACGTTGTATCCACGCATCGACAAATTGTAGCTGATGTGATCACTCATGCCGTAGAGTTGTCCAAACCAAACCCGTAAATCACCATTCTCGATACCCTTTTCAGCCATCAAATCCACCAACAGCAATGAACTTTCTTCGTTGTGGGTTCCGGCAAACAAAGAAATGGTATCCAAGTTATCCAGTACGTACCGCAAAGCCGTATCAAAATTTTGATCGGTGGCTTTTTTGGATTCACAAATCGGGGTCGGATATCCTTTCTCTTTGGCACGGTCGTTTTCCTTTTCCATGTAGGCACCCCGCACCAGTTTGTATCCGATGCGATATCCACCGGCGTTGGCTTTCGCATGTTGCTCTTTGAGATAGTCCATTCTGTCCCAGCGATACATCTGCAAAGTGTTACAGACCACGGTGCGCTGGGTGTTGTATTTGCGCATCAACCGCTCCACCAACTCGTCAGCCGCTCCTTGCATCCAACTTTCTTCGGCGTCGATCAACAACGAGACCCCCATCGCTTCAGCCTTGGAACACACCGTATCAAAACGCTGTTCGATTCGGTCCCACTCGGCTTGTTCTTCTTCGGATAGGGACTCTCCCTCCGTCAATTTTTGATAAAGAGCAAATCGACCAAAGCCAGTTGGTTTAAAAACGGCAAAGGGAATCGCATCTTTTTCTTTAACAAATTCCAAGAGTTTCAGTGTTTTTTCCAGTACCGTGTCAAAACTAGACTCTTCGGCTTTTCCTTCGACAGAATAGTCAAGCACCGAACAAACACCTTGCGAAAACATTTTATCCACCACCGGTAAGCAATCTTCTTCATTGACGCCACCACAAAAGTGATCAAAAACTGTCGCCCGAATCAAACCATCCACCGGTAAATGAGCTTTAATAGCGAAATTGGTTACCGCGGTTCCAATTCTCACCAGTGGTTCGTTGGCAATCATACGAAACAAAAAGTGTGCACGCTCCAATTCAGAATCCGATTTTAAAACAAAAGCATTTTCGGTGTTCTCAAAGATGTTGCCCATAACCACTCCAACAAACAACAATATGGTCGTATTCATACAATACGTTCATTAACTATAACCCAGTTTTGATAGTGGAGATACGATGAAACAATGGAATTATTGCCATTTGTGGATACATTCCATCGAGACATACTTTAGAGGAGAAACCGATGACACCATTTAATTTTCACAGCACAGCCCAAGAAGTCACCGAAGGACTTGATTTAAGTGGACAAACCTTTGTGGTTACCGGTTCAAATTCTGGATTGGGAAAGGAAAGCATTCGTGTTTTGGCAATGCGAGGGGCGAATATTATCGCTTGTGCCCGCACAATTGAAAAAGCGCAAAGTGCCATGGATGAACTAGGGATCAGCGGTACACCAATTGCGTGTGACTTGGCTGACTTACACTCGGTATCCCAAGCCATCAAGGCTATACACGCAATCAATACCCCAATACAATGCATCATTGCCAATGCTGGTATCATGGCACTCCCCACACTCCAGCAAGTTCAGGGGATCGAATTGCAATTTTTCACCAATCACGTCGGTCACTTTCATTTCGTTACTGGCTTGACCGATTTACTCACCGACAATGGTCGAGTTGTGGTTCTATCTAGTCGTGCACATGCCTATGCTAGACCTCAAGGTCTTGAACTGGACAACCTTTCTGGTGAACGAGATTATCATGACTGGCGGATGTATGGACGTTCAAAACTGGCCAACATTCTCTTTGCCAAAAGTTTAAACCAGCGTTTTCAAGGTACCAATCGACGCGCAAACTCGGTTCATCCCGGTGTCATCAAAACAAATCTCGGACGCTATGTGCCCGATCGAGAAGCCATGTACGCACAAATCCAAAAGACGATACCCCTCAAAACCATCTCTGAAGGTACCGCTACCCAATGCCTTGTCGCTACACACCCTGCTCTTGAAGGTATTGGAGGAGAGTATTTCAGTGATTGTCAAATCGCCACCCCCCTCCCCCAAGGACTGGATATGGATTTGGCAGAGCAGTTGTGGACTGTGACCGAAGCTATTATTGCCAAAGTACTCGCACTAAAAAGCACCTGAGCAAGTTACTGTCCGAAAGTCAAAGGAAAGTCAGTCATAGTGACTTCGCAGATTGAAATATTTAGCTTTGTGCAATATATAGGTAAAAAAGGACTCTACTATGCTTTTAACAGTTCACAGCGGTAACTTACTGCTTTCTTTGGGTATGGTCTTAGTTGCCATGTACATCATCAAATATGCCTGCGATTCCTTTGAGGACGCCTCAGACTATTTGGGAACCGAAGTCTATAAAATGGCACCTGGTGTTCGGGGAGCAACTCTTGAAGCCATCGCCAGTTCTTTACCTGAACTGTTTACCACCTTATTCCTGCTGTTTGTCTTTCACGATCAAGGTGGCTTTGCTGCAGGAATTGCCACCTGTGCTGGCAGTGCGGTATTCAATGCGGTGGTGATTCCAGCGGTTTGTATTTTGGCAGTCACCATTCGAGGTGTCAATGGCACGGTCATCGAACGACTGCAACTGGAACAAAGCACCATCATTCGAGACGGTTTCTTTTTCATCCTCGCCGAACTTTGTTTGATTGTATTTTTGGGCACGGGGGTACTCTCTTGGTGGATGGGTCTCGCCTTAATGGGACTATACGCCGTCTATTTTGCGGTACTGATGCGTGGTTTTGGCTCGGAAACGGATGAAGGGGAGAACGAAGAGGAAGAGGAGGACAGTGCGGAGGAAGATACACCCAGTTTTATAAGTGCCTTACTCACATTTGATTTCAACCATCTGCTCTTTTCAGGACAAGACTTCACTGCTGGTCGTGCTTGGGTTGTTTTGGGACTCGCCACCTCAACGATCGCTGGTGCTTGCTATTTGTTATCGGAATCAGTAATTTTGTCAGCGGATGCCCTCGGTGTTGAAGCCTATTTTACAGCCGTGATTCTCGGTGCTGCTGCCACCAGTGTTCCCGATACCATTTTGTCATACAAGGATGCAATGAAAGGAGATTATGACGATGCAGTTGCCAATGCGGTCGGTTCAAACATCTTTGATATCTGTGTGGCACTTGGCTTTCCACTGGCTTTGTATACAGGATTACAATTGCTCAATGGCGGTACGGGTTCTATTCCAGT
>CAKZLX010000009.1 GCA_937127265.1 uncultured Pseudomonadota bacterium | reverse complement strand
GGTTGGTGCCATCCAATGTACCAAAGCAGGTGCAGCCAAGATTCCACCGATAGAGAGCAATATACAAAAGACAATCAAGGCGCCCAATGTCTGCGAGGCCAACCGTTTAGCAGCATCCATCGACTCTTGTTCAGCATGACCCACTGCTGGCATCAAGGCGCCTGTTAGTCCTTCATCCGCCACAAATCGACGAATCACCCCCGGAAATGTCCACGCCACAATGAAGGAATCATAGACCATACCGGCACCGAGAACCCCAGACAATACCAGTTCTCTCAATAAACCAAATGCTTTGGAAACAATCGTCCCCACCGATGACGACATAAAACTTTGCAACAGTGAACGCTTTTCAGCCATACGAACCCCTTGTGAATTTGATCTGTGAATGTATCACATCACACATGAAGTAACGTTATGGAATCAGCATTTATGACAAACAACACCAAATAGATGGAAGATCACTTAGCAAGCGATTTGGGCAATTTGCTCAACAAAGTTCTTTGCCAAAGACAACGGTGGATTGTCACGTCCGATGATTTGACTATCTAAATCAGCTTGATTGAGTATTTGTTGTAAAGCCTGTTTCTGAGCGTTGTAAATGGAAATACGTTCGGTTTCAGACAATCGTGACATCAAATGTGCATGGATATCCCATGCCAGCTGGGCATGTCGGGTTTCATCACAGGCGATAACTTTCATCACCGCCAACATTCTGTCATCGGAAGCATGTCTTGCTAAGTGCTGTGCTTTTAAGGCCGAATAGGTTTCAAAAATACACCCTTCCACTGCGTTATCCAAAGCCAACTCAAACAAAGAACGTTCCACGGTTTCGCCAAAATGTAACTCCGGCAATGTAGAACCGGCTTCACCAGCCAATTTTGCCATCATGCGAGCGTGGTGCACTTCTTCCACCGCCGCCTCTAAACAACGTTGTTGCAAGTCGATGGGCGCATCGTGAACTTTCAGTTCTGCACGCAACTGTAAAAATGCCCCCACCGAAGATGCTTCTGCATGATAGGCCCGTACAAAATAGCGAGCCATCTCTGAGCCTCCTGTGGCACTGGTTAACTTTTCTATATCAGCATGTCCTCGACCTTCCACGGCACAAACGGTGTATTCACAGGTCACTGGATGATTGCCATCGGCATCGGCACCCGTGTAGTCACACGAACAGAGATAGTCATAGTAGGCGCCGGCTTGTTCAGTGCAAAGGTTGCTGCAAGAGGCTTCGGTCAGTTGCCCATCCGTATCCAAATAAGTAGAAAAGGTTTCCGTATCCAGTGTTGCTGTTGCACTGGTCAGATCGCACCAACCTTCTTCGTTATAGCACTCATAGACAAAAGAAGCGTCGGTGTTAATCGGTGTAGCGGTGTCTGCGGTGTCGGTGGTCGAGGTGTCGGTGGTAGCAGTATCTTCTTTCTCACCACAGGCCATCAGAATACTGGAAAACAAAAGGTGAATGGGTTGCATAGAGACCTCCAAGTCATTGTATACATGTAGTATACACAACCTTGCAAAACTCTTGCCAACAATCTACTGACGAAATCCCTGAAAATACACAATGTACTCAATCGGACCACTTGGAGTTTGAATGATCGGACGCCAAATGAAATTAATATCATTATAGGGACCAAAATTTCCGCAACAGAGTGTGGTGACAAATCCTCCACTCTGCTGTGGAGTCAGGGTGCTTGTGTATACCATGCCATTGGGAATGGTAATCGATACGGTTCCTGCGAGAGCCCCATACTCCGCCGAAACATATTGATTGTTAAAAGTCACATACAAATCAAATGCAAAATCAAAAGATGCCCCAGTACTGGTGGTACAAGACGATGTAAAGGCCATGGTGCCAGCAGAAGACAAAAATACTGTGGGGTTGGTGGTGCAGAGTACAGTACTGTTGATCGAACTTTGAAAGGTCAATTCTAGATCATAGATGCCTGTGAAAATGGCGGGGTCACAGTCGGAACAATTGTTATTGGCGTTGTCACCCCAGTCCCAAAAGTCACCGGTATCACCACCCAGCCCATCATCATTGGGATCGGTACCGTTGGCAATTTCATCACCGTCATTTACCCCATCACCATCAGTGTCTTGATCATTCGGATTGGTGCCATTGGCGATTTCATCACCATCATTTAACCCATCATCATCGGAATCCGCATCCGTAGGGTCAGTCCCGATCACTAGTTCATCACCATCATTGATACCATCGTCATCAGTGTCTTGATCATTGGGATCGGTTCCGGTCGTTTGTTCGTCTCCGTCATTAATACCGTCATCATCAGAATCGGAGTCGTTTGGGTCGGTACCGAGAGTTTCTTCAACTTCATCGCTCAAGCCATCGCCATCCGAGTCCGCATCATCATCAGAGTCTGTATCACCACCAGAATTAGCGTCGTCCACATCAGAGGAGTCATCCGTTTGTTCATCCTCAACCGAAGTGACCTCATCGGTATCTGAAGAATCAGCAATGGTTCCATCTTTGGCATCGGTTACTGTGGTGCGACAGGCAAATAGGGATAATAAGACCATCACTTTCATTACACACTCCAATTTCACAAGACGACAGTGAACAACCTGGTTCATAAAAACTTAGCCCGATAGATTTGACAGACCAAAACAATCTTTGGCATCAACATCACAACCCTGTTTTTGTCATAGACCAGTTGTGACATCAACGGATTACAGAAGCGATGAGATATTTGCTTGGTCAATCGATAGTTTACCCTGCAATGCATCCGAATTAAAATAACGCAGACAGACATTTTGGAGAGTATTTTCGATTCATACGGACTATGATAGTCCAAACAAAAAGGAAACACGATGACCATCAAAAAGATTCATTTCAACAAACTATCCGCCGAAGGACAACAGGCCTTTCTAGCGTTCATCGAGCAAGACCAACAACAAGGACATCCCGCATCTGTCTTAGGGCAAGTTGACCAAAACACCTCGAACGCTTGGTTTCTGTGGTCGGGATTGTCGATACTCTTTACCATCATCAGCACACAGATTGTCTCTGATAAAGACCGACTGGCTCAAGAAGTCGCCATGACACTTGGAAACCCACCGCCTGCACAGTCCACCTCTACAGCGACCATGGTGCTTGGCATCCTCAGTCTGTTGCTATTGCTGGTCGGTATCCTAAAACGTTTGTTAGAACGTGAAGTGCAACCATCGTGGTCTCCACGTATTTATTTTACCGATCGCCTGATGATCGACGCCAATACGGAGATGTTGACCCTTATCCCCCTATCCAGTGTTCAATCGATCGAATTGCATCGGCGAAACATGGGACAATCCGGTACCAACATCTTTTATTTTCCGATGCTGACCCTCAATGACGCCAGCAAAACAACCTATCGTCTTGAATCGGGACAGCCATTACAACTGGAGCAAGCGGTGTGCGACAAAGTTCAAGCACTGATTCAAAACCCAATCACCGATGATGTCTATAGCATTGGTGGCATCTCGCTATTGGAGTAGTCCCACTTGTCTGAAAACAAATCCCCTTACGTCTCTCTTGACACCTAGCAACTCGGAGAGACCCATGTTGATCAATTTATTATGGCACCTTCAAACTGTACAAGCAGACCCTGCAAACCTCTATCAAGCCTATAGTTGGGAGACGCCTCCCAGTATTCTAATTTGCCCTGACTCAACCTTAACAGTCGAAGAGATCAAGCAAGCTATTTATTATTGGAACGGGGAAACCGATACCACTTTTCGCTATTTGCGTATAAACCATGTAAGTCATTGTACTTTTACAACACTCAATACAATCTATATTACCGAAAAGTTACCGAACAACCATCCGGAAAACAAACTGGCGGTCACCAATGTACAGTCTTACCATTATGAAGATGACCCAACCATAAATTACATAGACATTGCCGTTATCGACTTTTCTTCCAATTACGCCCACAATCGTAGGGTCATATTGCATGAAATGGGTCATGCCTTAGGGTACAAACATTCCAACCATAGCATTATGAAACCCTATCTCTAAACCGTGATTGTGAGAGAAGTTGTCCACCGATTAGAGTGAACTCAACCAAGCCTCAAGCGGTTTGCGTTGAAAACTGGGAATGGCAAAACACCCCTTGTGCAAATCAGCATTGTAGTATTCAAAGTTCAAACCAGATTGACGCACTCGATCTGCATCAAAATCGGCGATTGGATGTAGGCCTTTGGTGGCAAAGGTAAATGACCACAATCCACCGGGATAGCCCATGTTACTGAAATTGTAAATGAATGTTTTGTCAAAGATACCGGATACAATCTCCACCAGTTTGGCTTGCATTTCTTGATGATACCACGGAGATTCCCCTTGTGATACCACAATGCCATCATCATTCAACACCCGATGGATGTTTTGGTAAAAGTCGGGACCAAACAAAGGCTGTGCGGGCCCAATCGGATCAGTAGAATCAACCAATACCACATCAAACTTCTCATCGGAATTAGCCACAAAAGCCACCCCATCATCAATGATCAATTCCAAACGTTCATTGGAGAGTTCACTGGCAGTTTGCGGGAGGTGTTCAATTGAAGCATCGACAACCATCTTGTCAATTTCAACCATCACCACCCGTTCAACCCCAGCATGCCGAAGTACTTCACGAGCCGTACCACCATCTCCACCACCGATAATCAACACGCTTTTGGGGTTGGGATGGACAAAGAGCGGTACGTGAGTAATCATATCATGATAGACGAATTCATCTCGCTCGGTGAGCATCACCAATCCATCGTTCAACAACATCTTTCCGTGTCCGGCCGTTTGCACCACATCCACAGATTGGAAGTCACTCTGTCCAGAAAAGAGTACCTCGGTAACGCGGAATCTGGCGGCGTAATCACCACACTTTTCTTCAACCCACAAATCTGATTTCATATTCTCTCCAATGGTTTACGATCGGGTCCAGTGCGCAAAGGTCACTGCATATCCACAATCAATGGTTTTCTGTTGTTGCTGTACAATCTTATAGTCTTGACCAATCGCCTCGACAATCTGTGCCCTTGACTCCGGTTGATAAAGAACCACATCAAAAGAAGTGGGTTTCAACACCTGCAAAGGAATGGCAATCAAGGTACCGAGATTGACATTTGTTTCCAAGGATACATAGGAATATCCATGTTGTGGGGTCAAATGAATCGTGCAGTATCGATCGCCTTGAATCGCATTCATCGAATAACCACAGGGGTCAAAAACAAAATCATCAATCTGCCACCCTTCCAGGTATTCGTCTAGACGTAACTTTTGCCGAATGTCATCTGCGGTCAAAGTGGACTGGGTAAAATAGGCAGAACTGTCCACATCAATACCGTACATCAACAGTTCATAGGTTCGGTCTTCTGTCGAAGGTTGGTAACGACGCTCCAGATGAAACAATTCGGTGTGATGACTCGATTTATCCCCAAAGGCAATCTGTATACCCTGCACACGTTCTTGTAAGCGAGATACATCCTCCGCAAAGTTGCTGTGTTGCATCTCTGAATAGAGTTCATTCTTTCGTTGAAATAATATCTGGGCAACCTGCTGGGCATCGATATGCTCTAAAAAATAGAGAATCGATTCGACCAATTTGGTTTGACCACAGGTAATTAATAAAAAGTGGTCGCTCCAAACAAACAACGAGGATTCCGATAACAAATAGGCATCGCAGACATCATTATGCACGGAAGACAAGATCGTGGCAGCACAGGCATCAACCATCTCAACCCAAAACTGCCTGTCGAGTGTCCGCAAGTCCAATGCTCCCCGTTGGAGAATGACTTCACATTTCTTTTCTGACCCTTCGAAAACCGTGTCCATCACAGCCTCCCTTGCAAACCAATCGGAACCACCTAGCGTGTGGTGGAAAAAATGTGGCTACTCTTAACGGATTGTCGTGGAAAGATCAATAATCTTTGTCGCAATACCGACCATCTAAATGTTGACAAACTTTTATATAATTAGTTGGTATATATTAACCTAGGAGTTTCCATGTCTCAGACTCATACCTTTATTAACATTTTCAACACCCTTGAAGAACATATGCGACAAAAGCTAGGGAAGAATGATCCAAATATGTCTCACACCAAGTTGCTTGACATGATGGCTGATAAGTACCCTCGGTTCAGAGACAACCTTTCACGACTGCATGCCTATCGCTCTCTTCGTAATGCACTTGTACACATTCCCTCCAATGGTTTAGAACAAGAACCAATTGCCGAACCACATGAAAATATTCTCGCTCACTATCAGTCCCTAGTCGACTACCTCATCAAGCCACCTTCCGCCTTAGATACCATCGCTATCAGAGATGTCTATACCATCACGTGGCAGACTTCAGTAGCCGAAACCTTACAAAAAATGCTTACAAATTCATATCGATTGGTACCTATCGTTGTAGAAAACAAACTTGTTGGTATGTTCGATATAGGCGACCTCAGTCGTGCAGTACATGAGTCATTCTCACAAGATGTACCCTTTACAATCCACCCGCTGTCAACTTTTGAGCATTTTCATACGATTTCGTCATTTGATAACCACGATCCAAAAAATATTCAACAAAGGGTTGTTGGAACCCATTTTGCTTCTCGTAAAAGTACCACCGAAGACATTGAAACCATCTTTCAAACAAATTTTTCCAAAGGAATCATGGTCTCAGTGGTTTGTATCACTGAAACTGGGTGTGCATTTGAACCTCTTCTTGGAATTGTTACAGCTCATGATTTGCCAAGTGCAAACGGAGTGAATCTGTTCAACACAAATACAAAAACGCCCTAACTCAGTCCTCGACAATATGCATGCGTAGATCAATGGCTTCATAGATCCGTTTACCATCAACCCACAAAGAGGCATTGGCACGGGCAAATATCCCAACATCATCGCGTCCTACTTCAACAACGTCCATGGTGGTGGTAATGATTTTGTTTTCAGGGATCACTTGTCCACGATATCTCCACTGCATAGACTGCTTGAGCCCCAGACAGGTAAAACGAGGTCGCTTGAACGATGCCCCCAAATCTTGCTCAATCATATACCACTGTAACACTTGAATCATCGCTTCAATCCCTAAAGAACCAGGCTGTACAGGATCTTGAAAGAAATGGGCTTTAAAGAACCACTCGCTGGGATCAACCATCTTTTCTGCTCGCAACCAACCTAGTCCATGAGTACCACCCTTCGGTAGATAGCCACTAATGCGATCAATCATACAAAGCATTGGATCGGCCAATCGCAACGACCCTTCAAAAAATGGCGATGGACTGGTGGTTAAATCCAACTGGTAAGCGTTCTCTTGAGAAAATGCAGCGCGCAATTCTGGGCTCACTGGTAAACCAACCTGATTTTTCAAGGCAACGTCTGGAAAGAACCCAAAAACTGTTTTCAAATCATAAATCAAATCTCCATCAATGTGACAAGCCACATCAAAGGATTCAATGATCATACCCGCAGACTTGGAGATACCGGTGATGGTGACCGTGGTCTCAAAAGTCTGCAACTGTTCTGGTGTTAAGGGACCGATATCACGGTGCAATGTCCCAGTACCATCTAGGTTTCGAAACGATAAGTCTTCGGTTTCAGGAACTGCTGACCCCACTGCGGATGCCAACCAACCACAGGGTTGGAGTGCCGCTTCCAAAAGCACACAAAATGGCATCACCTTCGATCCATTGGAATCAAAGTACCAAGCATCGTGGGGAATGTCGTAGTCGAGTACAATCTTGGTTCCGACTTGACGAGTTCCCAACTCTCCATCAATCTTCTTCACCCGAGACATAAAGTGGTACGGGGCACCGGGTAGACGGGCGACTCGACGTGCACCATCAAAGATTTGATACATGGAACCAAAGGCTTCCGAAGGCTTACCCAAAGCAGAGGCCACCATCGCTTCATAATTAAAGGAGAAACCTTCTCGATCGGTGGCAATTGATACCGTTGATTCATCGACCAATGTGTCTAGCAACTCTGGTTTTTCATAGCGTAAAGTGCTCAGCGGGTGGTCAGGTACCAATTCCAGTCCCATTCCACGTGCATGAAAGGCCTTCAAACCATCAATTGTACAGAGTAGATCGGCAATCACATAGGGTTTGTCACCATTGCTACACTCTTCCACAAAGATTTCATAGGTCAGTTTCTTGGAGGTCGGTAGCGCCTGTCCCCGACACAATAACGGATATGGACGATTGGGAACGGGTTGGAAACGCCAGCCATCGCGATCTGCTGTGTAACCCATCGAGGCCAGATAAAAGGCCATCGCTTGCAAACATCCTTCAAACATCAAGGTACCCGGCATGCAAGGATCATTTTTGAAATGTCCTTCAAAGAACCAGTCGTCAGGTGAAATATCCACCGTTGTTTTTAAATAGCCTCTGCCCCATGGACCACCGGTTGGATCGACAAACACATCAGACCTCAAAAACAGCATCTTACCCGATTGGATAGTCGGGGTTCGGGTATGGGTTTGAGTACGCAACACACCCTCGCCAAAACACTCCCAAGGACGAGACTCTGAAAAGGCTTTCACTTGGGCAGTCGTAAAGGTGGTGGCACCAAAAGCATAGGTCGGTGGGTCAAGGACGGGGTTGGGCACCAACTCTTGTTCTTCGGGTGTCCACAAAATACCATCCGAATCGGCTAGCTCTTCGGTGGTAAAGAAACCGGCTTGACCCTGGCGAACTGTTAAGCGTGGTTTGCCATTAACCCGACAATCATAGTGGAAGAAAAAGAGACGCACATCACCATGTTTGGCGTGACCATCGACATGAATATCGTAGCAAAGCGTATCACCAACCGCTGGCAAATCATCATGGTACATCAATTCACACCCCAACAAACGATAGGCTCGTTCACCTTTGGTGAGTAAATCAATACCCAAATAGGAAATTAACATCAAGTCGGCTTGACCAGACTCAATCATAATACCGGCCGGCATGCGACCAACATGGTTGAACCACGAATCTTCACGCACATCGGTTTCAGTCCAAATCGTTCCTAGTTTCATCGATCCGGCTTCCGCCTCCAGTCCAGTCATGCGATCGGCTAGCAACAACGGTGGCTCAGGCATACGGGTTTGTAAAGCGTATTGGTCTTGGGGTTTGAACAAGTCGCCATAAATCTCTGAAATATTACCCGAGGCATGAACCATCAATTGTTCTCTGGACAAAGTCATCCCAACGGCTACTGGTGCCGTTTCTGCAACTTCGTGAGACAATAGATTGGGGGTGACTTTTGTTTGGGTGCCTTCTGACTTTTGAACGCTGATGACAGACTTCAAGAGTGTTGATTTTTGAGACGCCTCGACCTTTGGCAATTCTGGTGAGGGCATCTTCTGTGTTGGTGCTACACCAATACCTGTGGTTATCTCCTGCTGTAGTAGTAACTGGGTCATTTGGGCATTCCACTGCAAAAATTGCTGGTGAAGCGTCGATTGTTGGGTCAAAAATTGCTGGTGCTGGTGTTGCAAGGTTTGCCATTCTTGCCACCACAAATTGGATAGGTTCACAACATTCTCCGAATCGAATGGTGGATTTGATGGGGATTCCAACCTCTTTTCAGTGGTCTGATCGCTGTCTAAAGACTCTGATAGTGATACGCCTGCTGTCGGAGATTGCGAAGCGACCGAGTTAAACACTGGACTGGGAATCTTCGCCGTGGTTGATAAAACACTGGGTGCTAATGGCATCGACCGCCCCAATGTCATTGGTACAAAAGGTTGGAACGACATCGTAATCGGTCGAACTGGCACGATCGCAGGTGGGGCTTGTCGAGTTTGGGAAGAAACCAACATGCGTTTGGTATTTCCAAGCATATCCACACTGTCAACACACTCTGTACGTCCAGAAATGACACTGAGAGCAACCGATAGCATCCCACTTGCCGCGTGCGCATCCC
>CAKZLX010000008.1 GCA_937127265.1 uncultured Pseudomonadota bacterium | reverse complement strand
ATAACCAGATTTATGATGAGTGTCGCCTTCAGAATACCGGTACAGACGCGAGTCTGAACCCCGGCGATTATTATTTATATGAAGAAACTGGTCTGTTTTGTTTGGTTTTTTGTGAATGGGGTGAAATCGTTTGGGGTTAAAGTTTGACGTGACCCTGGAAAATGCTAGGGGTGAACGAAGAAAAGGACTTTCACGTGAGACACCGTCTTTGTCATAGTAGGCAGTGATATCTCGACCATTGGTAAAACGAATGGCTTGATACTCCTTGTCCTTGTTGGTAAACAGCAAGACCAGTGGTTTTCCCAGTTTGACGAATTCTCCATTTTGATACAATTCTTCGACCAATAATTCGGCAGTGGCTCCCTTTTGAATTTCGGTATTGAAATCGACATCATATTGAAGAACTTCAGCCATCATCGCAATATCTCGTGCCCGTAGTCCACCGTCAACTGCGGCTTGCCACAGGGAACTTTCTACTACGAAATGTCGATAGCCCATTTTGGTATCAAACTTAATTTTTTCTTGTTCTGCAGTCCAAGTGTCTCCTTCTTGACGAATGATTAGGGTATCATCTTCACCCAAGGAAAAGCGAACCTCATCAGGGGTTTCAGCACCAGGTTGAAATTGAAAACGAAATTCCTGCCCAATGCGAAGATTGGCGAGGTCGATGATGTCGAGTGCGGCGTTTCGGATTTCGTTGGTTGGCAAACCAAACTTGGGAAGGATGCTCCCCAAGACATCTCCTTTTTGCACCCGATAAGAACGCCATTCCGGTTCTGGTTCAGGCTCTGGTAGTTCTTCGGTGAGTGTTGGAGGGGTGTTTGTAGTGGTTACGACTGGTGAATCTTCAGTAGATTCCAGTGCAGAATTGATAAACGAATGATAGCCAGCGACCAGAAGGAGGGTCATCATCGCTGATGCAAACATGGTGTGGATTGGTTTCACAGTAGATGTAGGGGAAAGGGTGAGGGATAGAATGATGAAGTAGGGAAGTGACAGGACTTAGATTTGTATTAAGGATACATCGTTTAGATGAAGTACAAAGGGAGGGTGAGGATGTACAACAAAGTGCCGATAAGCGCGCCTATTAAAATAGCATGTTTGTGGTGATCTTGTGTGTTTTCTTTGATAACCGTTTGGGGATTTGGTGTTTGTGGTGTTGTCACCGGTGTTAACTGTGGGGCAGGAGTGTCTAGGGTTGAACTATCGTCTAAAATGAAGGATTGCTCGTTCATGGTGATGGTCTTACCCAATAGTTTTAAGGGGTCGCTGATCGGTTCATCGTGATGTTCCAATTGAGGAATGGTTCGTGCTGCCCAACGTCGAAGGCTTAGACCAGACAGTGATTCTGCAATGCTATAGAGTTCATCTTCCAGTTTTGCGGCAGATGGACGTTGGTTGGGATTCCAATTCAAGCACTGTTTGAGAATGGCTTGCAATGCGGATGGGAGTTTTGAGACCTTCAGTAATTTGTCGACCACCGCTTCATGTTCCGTCCGTTTCAATTTGGGTCGACCAAATTTTTGACCACTCATCAATTCAATCAAGGAGATTCCTAAGGCTAAAATGTCGGCCGCCGGTGATATCTCGCCCGTTCGCAAGTATTCAGGAGACATGTAATGCAGGGTTCCCAAGATTTGATCGGGAGAAGTATGGCTTTCTTGACCGTCAAACCGGGCTTTGGCCACACCGAAATCACAGACTTTGACCCCACCATTTTTACTCACCATGATATTTGCCGGTTTGATATCGCGATGTACCACATTTAAGGGGAGTCGAGTTCGTGGATCGACGGCGGTATGGGCTCGATGAAGAACGCCTGCGGTGATGGCTCCAATCGTTGCGATGGCTTTTGGAGACAGTGGTAGGCCACTTTGTGCAATTTTACTGAGGTCCTCTCCCTCCACATATTCCATTAAGATGGCATCTCGACCTTGAATCGATACCAGATTGATGACTTGCAGTATCTCATCATCTTGTAAGAGTCCCAACAGACGTGCCTCATCCCTCATTCGAGTGATAAAAGGTGATGCGCCGGCTTCTTCGTTTTTCATCACTTTGACAGCAATTTGTCTTCGGAAATTTTGACCACTGGCCATTTCAGCAAGGTATACAGAACCCATTGCCCCAGTTCCCAAAACCTTGATGAAATGTAGAGATTGCACAATCAGTCCGTTGTCATAAGTTGGAATGGTTTGTTTGGATACCTAGATTGGAGTACAATAGGGTGCTGTACACTTTACACCGTAAGTGTAGTCCACTTAACTAGGAATACCGATTGGTTGATCGAAGATGCATTTTGGTTGCGCACCTTCCAAGACACAAGCCTCTTCAATGATGACTTCTTTGAGGTCCTTTTGCGAGGGAGCATCGTACATGATGTCCAGCATGATCTCTTCCAAGATGGTACGCAGTCCACGTGCTCCCGCTTTGCGATCAACGGCTTTACGAGCGATGGCTTGCAAGGCAGGTTCGGTAAAGGTCAAGGTAATATCTTCGTCAATGAACAGTTTTTGGTATTGTTTGACGAGGGCATTTTTTGGCTGGGTTAAGATTTCAACCAGTTGTTCTTCTTCCAAGTGCTCCATGACTGCAATTACAGGTAGACGTCCCACAAATTCAGGGATGAGACCAAATTTTTCAAGATCTTCTGGAGAAACATCTTTCATCAAGCGTTCTTCGTAGGCTTCTTGGTCTTCCAATTCTTCGTTGCTAAAACCAATCCGTCCTTTACCAGTACGTTGTTCAATGATTTTGTCCAATCCCTCAAATGCACCCCCACAAATAAACAGAATGTGAGTGGTGTCGACCTGTTTGGGTTGTTGTTGTCCACCACGTTTGTTTTCTTTGGATTGGAGATTGGCTAAGGTGCCTTCGATAATCTTCAACAGTGCTTGTTGAACGCCTTCTCCAGAGACATCTCGACTGGTTGATCCAGAAGCACCTTTTTTGGCCAGTTTGTCAATTTCATCGACAAAGACGATACCGCGGATGGTTTGTTCAATGTTTTCATTGGCGGCACGATAGAGGTTTAAGACGATATTTTCGACATCTTCACCCACATAACCGGCTTCGGTGAGGGTGGTCGCATCGGCAACGGCAAAGGGAACATTCAAGAATTTTGCTAGGGTTTGTGCCATCAATGTTTTTCCGGTTCCAGTGGGTCCAATCAGCAACAAGTTTGACTTTTGGATTTCGACTTCTTCTTGTTTTTCTTCAATTAGACGAACATTTTCCAGTCGTTTGTAGTGATTGTATACTGCAACCGAAAGTCGTTTTTTGGCTTGGTGTTGTCCGATGACATATTGGTCCAAGTGGGCTTTGATTTGCTTGGGGGTCGGCAGTTCACCATCGGAATTGAGTTGACTATTGTTGTGATTGCTGGGATTCCGAATCATGTCTAAACTGAGGCTGATACATTCTGAGCAGATGTGCACATCTTTGGGACCTTGAATGATTTTGATGCCTTTGGTTTGTTGGTTTGCGCAAAAGGAACATTTTGGACTTCGACTTTTGGAACTGCGTGACATGACTTTCCTTGGTAATAAAGGGTGAAACCGATTGTGTTTTCGCAAAAATGATCTGACAACCTGTCTGGACTGATATATTCTGTATCAACACCTTTTGCGAAAGATCAACCTGTCTTTATATCTTGGGTAACATAGACCATTTTTCCTGAATTTTCAAATCGAAACGACCATAATTCGATTGATGAAATTAGGCTGTTAAAATGAGAAGGTTAGCATCATAGACTGTGACACCGAGCTCAACACACAATTTAGAGGAGTTCTCATGGAAATCAACCAAAGTTTGTATGAAATACTGGGAATTACCAAGGATGCAGACGTAGACACCATTCGACGCGCATATCGCAAAATGGTGCAGATCTACCATCCGGACAAAGCAGAGCAAACGCCTGAAAATACCGAGCGATTTGCTCAGATTTGTAAAGCCTACGAGGTCTTGTCTGATCCTGAAAAGAGAGCGTTGTATGATAAACCTCGTCGGGCACGCACCTTTTATCGCTCATCGTGGCGACCTCCTAAAGGAGCGAACTTCTCTGGTGCGCAACCACACGCTACGCAAGAATTTACCCATAAAGCCAAAAGTTCAAAAGCCTCTTGGCGCCAGCCTCAAAATAGTTTAAACCTTGATGATTTATTTGGTGGCTCTGATGAATCTCCCCCTAACGCTGGACCACAAGCCTCTCAGTTTGGTGGTCGCTATGCCCAAAATCAAGCTCGTGCTGGGCAACGAGAAGATGGTGAAGATATTCACGTGGATGTCGATGTGCCACGTTCCGTTGCCATCAAGGGTGGTGTGGTCGAGTTTGAGTATCGGCGTATGAGACGAACCGATGGTTTGGAAGTACGATCTGTGCTGGAACTATTTTACCTCCGGGTACCCAAAGGAACCCGAGATGGAGAGGTCTTGGACATCACTAAAATGGGACACACAGGTTTGAATGGCGGGCAATCTGGAAATCTCTATTGCAAGGTGCACTTGGTCAATGACGAACCGATTCACCAAACCCCCAAGTCAGCCACTAAATCGACAACCGTACCATCATCTACGCCATCGGAAACGGGAATATTGAAGGTTACTTTTGCCGAAGCCGTTTTGGGTGGACGTGTGGACGTCAATACACCACAAGGAAAAGTGGTGGTGGCAATTCCTGCGGGGACGTCATCGGGGCGCCAGTTTCGGATTCGAGGAAAAGGGGTGGACGGTTCAGACTATGTCGTTACATTGCATATTGTGGTACCCCAGCAATTGGACGAAGAAAGTATTCGTTTGATACAGGAGTTTGCCGATCGCAATCCTTTATCGCCTCGTTAGTGTACGAACTGTAGGTAGGCATTTGAACTGACGGTGATGTCGCGACTGTGATTAAAGTCGGTTGTGCGGTACCCATTACAGTGGTGTTGCAAGATTGTTGCACCCTGTTTACATCCGAATAGTGTAGAAAATAGACAGAATTTGATACGGTCAAGTGGTGTCGAATTAGAAAGAGTGAAGGAGAAAAGTATGTTTGTGTCATTGTTGATTGGAATGTTAGGAATCGCTACTGCCGAAGAATCAGTCAACCCCGAAGAAAAAGACATTTTTACCACGGTAGATGATGCCTTTGGGAAATACTTTGTTGGACCGTTGGCTAGTGTGATGTTTTGGGACGTCATGTTTTGGGACAACAGCCTATCGCTAGGTGAGGGTGTGGGTATGGTGATTGATAACCAATATGTTGCATCTTATGACAAGTCGTACACCTTACGACCACAGTTTACGGCTCCACAAGAGAACATACAGATTCGCTTGACTGAACCAGTTGCCAATACAAACGACTTCTTTACTTGGACGATTCATCAGCAAGCAGATCGAACCTTGACGGCTACTATTCCAGCCACCACCATTCCGGTCTTGGAAGTTGAAATGATACCGGTTGCCGAATGGGAAGGAGCGCTTCCTGAGGTGTCTCAGGTTGAAGTGGGCCATGAACGTTTTGTGACTGAGGCCTTGACGGAAAAGGGAATTCCTGTGATCATTGACCGTAAGATCGCTGGCAAAGAAGAAACAGAGCCACTTCCTCCATACGAGATTTTAGCCAGTACAAGCCCTGTATCTTTGGAAAAGTTTACGATTGAAAACGGCACCTCGGTGTGGGTTGAGCAAGACAAGGAAGGGAGTAGTGAGTGGCAAGAGGCTACGTTTGTATCGTTGCAAACCAGTACCACAACCCGCTTTAACAAAGTCAAAGGGGACGGCTATCAACGTGTCGACTCCGAAGATACGGTGGCAGTTCTGCGCGGAACCGAATCGTCTGCACAGGAAACACCACTGAACAATCCTGACAACGTATCCTTACCTGCTGTGGTTATTTGGTTGGTGTTGGGTGCACTCTACTTTACCTTTCGGATGGGTTTTATTTCCATTCGTGGTTTTGGGCATGCCATTCAAGTTGTTCGCGGTGACTTCGATGATGAGGAGCACGAGGGCGAAGTATCTCACTTTCAGGCGTTGTCTTCTGCACTGTCGGCAACAGTTGGTCTTGGAAACATTGCCGGTGTGGCGATTGCGGTTGCCGTGGGTGGACCAGGAGCCATCTTTTGGATGGTGATGGCGGGTTTCTTGGGGATGTCCTCAAAGTTTACCGAATGTACATTGGGACAACTCTATCGCACCACCGACCAGCAAGGTAATACGCTGGGTGGACCGATGCGGTATTTGGATGTG
>CAKZLX010000007.1 GCA_937127265.1 uncultured Pseudomonadota bacterium | reverse complement strand
ATTGTGAGCTTCGCGTGGCAACGTCGTGAGTAAATCTATATCTGCCACGTCCTCAAGTGACAACGAGAAAACACCATCATTATCATTGACGCTCCTGCTCAACTCACTGACAGTCACGAATCCCTCCAACGAAATTACAGACAGAGTATTTGACTTCGACACTAAGAAGTCTTTATGGGTTTAGATATTTGCATGTGTCATATGATACTGTAGTGTTAGACATTCCATGTTCAGAGGAATGGGGATACCAATGGCATGATGTGTTCTCATGCGCTACCAAGCGTAAAAAACACTTGGGTTTGACGAACGAGGATGTATACATTGTGGTTCTTGATCAACCGGATGAATGCAATTGGTTTAGTGCGTGGGTAGGAAATAGCCTGTATGGGTTTGAATGTTTGGAATCCTTCCAATCTTTTGTGGAACACGATACAAACGTTGGTTTTGTGCATGCCGATGATTGGAACGAGTACGGTATTCAAGAGGTATTCGGCGTTTTATATCAAGTAGCACGATTGTTTTTGGAAATACAATTGACACATCATGTCATCAAATCTGATATTGCACAAGGCAGACCATTCTTTGAAGCCATCGAAAGGAATGAGGTATATTTAGTCCATGAGGATGCACTTGGTTGTATCAACGATATGTGCGTAGAAAAACAAGACGTGTTGCATAAAATTAGGACTGCAGATGTTTGTGCCGCCTGTTTTGATATATTGAGAGAACTTACAGAGAAGGAGTATTTACCAGACATATTTGGTGTTTTTGACTTGGTGCGAGATAATGTAGTGAATGCACGGAACTTTCTGGTGGGTAATCAATACGAAGAGGCCTTAGAACATCCTGCTCCGATTGCGTTTATGAAAATGCACTGGCAAAATATTCGAGCGGGAGGCAGCGCACATGAAATTATACGAAATGCTGTAGGGTATTTCGAGTATATGGTGAAATACACCTGTACTTTATTGTATGCAGAAAACAAGCAAAATTGGATGTCCGATCGCCCCTCCTTAGGACATTGGGTAGGCTGGTTTACGAGGATGTCTACTGTTGAGTTTGGTTTGCATGAAGATGAACGAAGGATCATAGAGCAATGTACAAAGGTGCTCAATGCTATTATTGTTCAAGGAAGAAAACAAAATATCGTAGAGTTTCGAAATGATAATATTGGTCACGGACAGTTAATTGGTTTTGATCATGACTATTCTTCCGACTCGAGAACTCTTGAAGAGATAATTGATCACCTAGAAGATTTGTTGGTGCCGATTTGGAATAAGCGAGACTTGTTTCACTACTCTGGAGGAATGACCTTGGATGAACAGGGGCGGATAAAACTATCAGGTTACAATTTGAGGGGAAATCGGCAAATATTTTCCTTGACGACGAAAGCCATTTCAATGGCCGAGTTCAATAAGATACATTCCTTATTGCAACCTCGGGGCAAGCCTTTTGAACCGCATCGGGTTCTTGTATGGACTCAGAATAAAACAACCTATTCACTGGCTGGCTATATTGAATATAGAACATGCCATGTGTGTGAACAACGTCGTTTAACAATGAGAGATGGAGAGTATTGGTTGGACGTAGTAAAAGGACATCGTATTCGTTCGTAACGCAGTGAATCTATACCGACGGTTCAGAAAAGGGTGACGTTTTGAGTACAGTGACTTGCTGTTTAAACACCATAAATAGATTCAAACATTCTGTGCAGGTATTCTTCACCAAGTAAGGCGATTAACCCTCGTGTAGCCAGGCTGCGTGGTTAGGGGCACGTTTGGTTTGCGACCACTCTTCGAGCATCAGAGGAGCAACATCGTGTAACTGCTTCATTTGTTCAGGCGTGCCTGTATGAGCTGCCAATTCGATGCGGTGACCGTTGGGGTCAAAGAAGTAGATGGATTTGAAGATGCCGTGGTTGACTGGACCTAAAACATCCAACCCTTGCTCTTCAATGTGGGTTTTAGCGGCCAGTAAGGCATCGAGTGAGTCGACTTCAAAAGCGATATGCTGCACCCAAATCGGAGTTTGTTCATCGCGACCCATTTTGGGAGAGTTGGGCAGTTCGAAAAATGCCAGTACGTTTCCCATTCCAGCATCGAGAAACACGTGCATGTAGGGATCGGGTTCCTTGGTAGAGGGCACTTCGTTTTCAGCGATCGCCAGTTGAAAATCCATATTGAGGACGCGCTGATAGAACTCAACGGTCTCCTTGGCGTCGTGACAACGGTAGGCAACGTGGTGGATCCGTTTCAAATTAACCGACATGACATCTCCTTTGATGATGGGCTTAGAGCACACCACGGTTTAATTGGTCGCGCTCGATGGATTTGAATAAGGCTTCAAAATTGCCTTCACCAAAGCCTTCGTCTTCTTTGCGTTGGATGAATTCGAAAAAGATCGGTCCGATGGCCTTTTCGGAGAAGATTTGTAGCAACAAACGGGGGTGATTATCCTCAGTGGTACCATCCAAAAGGATTCCGCGAGATCGTAAGGCTTCGGTGGGTTCTCCATGTCCGGGTAATCGTTCTTCGAGCATGTCATAGTAGGTGCTGGGGGGTGGAGACATGAATTGGACCCCAGTGGCTTTCAATTTGTCCCAACATTCGATTAGATTGTCGCAAGAAAAGGCAATGTGTTGGATACCTTCCCCTTTGTATTCGCGAAGGTATTCTTCGATTTGACCTACTTTCTCGGACTTTTCTTCATTGAGTGGAATGCGAATTAGACCGTCGGGAGCGGTTAAGGCCCGTGATACCAAGCCAGTGTATTCTCCTTTAATATCAAAATAGCGGATTTCTCTGAAATTAAACAACCGTTCGTAGTACTCTGCCCAATAGTCCATACGTCCTTTGTAGACGTTGTGGGTGAGGTGGTCGATCACATTAAAACCACAGCCCACTGGGTGACGATCAACCCCTTCCAAGTATTCAAAGTCAATGTCATAAATCGAGAGACCCTCTTCAAAACGATCGATAAAGTAGACAATCGCTCCCCCGATTCCCTTGATGGCAGGGAGATTTAGTTCACTAAAGCCGGCTTTGACTTCTACTGGTTCGGCACCCTTTTCTAAGGCGAGGGCATAGGCTTTTGCTGCATTGCGTACCCGAAATCCCATTGCACAGGCAGAAGGTCCGTGTTCTTTTGCATAATAGGCGGCAGGGGTATTGGGTTGGTAGTTGGTCAGTAAGTTGATTCCACCTTGACGCCACAGGTGCACGTTTTTAGAGCGATGCTTGGCGACTTTGGTAAAACCCATGGATACTAAAACAGGTTCCAAGACACCTTCATTGGGAGCAGTAAATTCGACGAATTCGAAGCCACAAAGACCCATTGGATTTTCAAACAAATCACCCATTGATAACCTCCCGATAATCGTTTGTAATTAAGATACCCAATTGTAATGAGACACCCTCATTTCGGCAACCCCATTTACATCTGATCGATAGGGACCCCTTGACCACATCGATGAAAAAGATGTGTGTGGTCAGGCAATCTGGTGGGATAATCCAATCGGTTGAGTGTACGAGCGCCATTGAATACGTTAGGTTTGGACAATACGGTGTCCATCTTTTACCCCTTGTTTCTCTGAGGATAGTATGAAATACGATGTGTTCTTTTCTATATCGCAAACTCCAGTTGAGGGGTACATGCCTGACGAACCAACCATGTTGCGAAACTTTTTCTCACAAGTGCAACTGGCAGATCGCCTAGGCTACGGTACAGCATGGATTGCCCAAGCCCATTTGTCGACCGAGATTCAAAAACGCAACAAACAACCTGTTGTTCCACACTTTCAGGGTGAAATAGGACTCTGTACCGATTTCTTTCAGTTGGCACACAAGGTCTTTGGCTGTACCAAACAAATTGAAGTTGGTTCGGCGGTGATGAGTTTGATGTGTAACGGGGGTCCGATTGGAATGGCGGAGCGGATTGGTAACTTTTGTACCTTGCACGGTCTCAACCCTGAAGAACGTCGTCGGTTGCACATTGGCTTTGCCACGGGTCGCTTTGAGTTTATGGGACGACCCTATGGCTTTGTACCTCGTGATGCTGTTGAAAAAGCTGCCTGGCCCGCGCTCAAAGGACAGATTTTCCTGGAGGCCAGTGACATATTCTTGCGTTTACTTCGGGGAGACGTTTTGAGTAGTGACGATACCTATGACACTGTCTTGACCCGCAAAAACTTTCGCTCGGATGGAGACTGGGAGCGAGTTCAGCAAGCCGCCCATCAAACCTATGGCTTACCGCTCGATACATCTGAAGTGCCGATTGCCAAACGGTATGTTTTTGAAGAAATTAAAACCATCCCTCAAGACTGGGATCGATCGTTGCTTTCGTTGATTGTGGGCTCCCATGACCCAGCCGCACAATTGCGTTGCAACCAGTGGATGCCAACCAAAGTCTTTAATCTGTCGATCACCAATGACGAAGTGATCAACAAAACGCATGATCGAATGACAGAGTGTTTTCACCAGTCGGGTGGGGATTGGAAACGTGAATATATGCCCCGTACTGCAATGGTATTTTTACACGACGATTCAGAGAATAGTATTCAAGAAAACGATGCTGCTGCGCATGCCCATGCCACCAAGGCACTCTCAGCCTACTGGCAGGCTTTACAAGGCACACTGGACCCCAAGAAGGTCGAAGCGGCCGCCAACAATGCATTGGTAGGCTCTCCAGAAACCATTGCCCAGCAAATCGTTGAACGGTATCACCCCGAAGATCGATTGATGTTGTGGTTTGATTTTTTCAACCATGACAATGAGCACGTTTCAATGATGATGCGTTGTTTCCAAGAGAAAGTGGCTCCCTTGGTAGCCAAGGCTTTGGAGGCAGAATGAGCGAAGCGAAGCCTGGAGATTTTAAATATCCATCTTCACCACTAGGTGAAACAGAATCGGGTATTCCAACCGGACGAGATGTGCCGTGGGAGCCACTGGTGGATTATCGGCGAGCAGGGGTATCTGAAACCACTATTCACGGTGCAGTCGGCTGGGCGCACGGCAACGAGGTCATTCATCAGTTTGGTGGGAATGTACTCTGTTACGGTCGTTCGATGATGAAGCCCTTTATGATGCGAGTATTTTCAGATGTGTTGGCTGGATTAGATCCCGAACAACAGGCAATCTCCTTGGCCTCTCACAACGGAACCCCTGAACATGTTGCCGCCGCCCAATCGATCTTGAAGCGGGATGAGTGGGGGATGATGCAAACGCCCTTGGATGTTCCTTTGGTACAGTTTGGTCGTCAGGTGCGTCGTCCGCGTCGTTGGTATCACTGTTGTTCTGGTGAACATGCCGCGATTGTTCGTGGGTGTCGTGAAAAGGGCTGGTCACGAGTTGGTTATACCGTACCAACCCATCCATTTTTCCAAGGGTACATCGCTGAATTGCAGAAGATATTGGGTGCAGATTGGCAACCCAAGCGGGTGGCGCGTGATGGTTGTGGTTTGCCAACAGTCTCCAATACGGTCAGTGAACTGGCACTGTGTATGGCCTCATTGGTCCAACATCGTGACCAAGATTGGATGTGGAGTGCCATGATGCAACACCCAGATTTAATCGGTGGCTTCAACCGTTTGGACAGTACCATCATCAAAGCCGGTGAAGGTCGGGTGGTTGCCAAAGAGGGAGCTGATGGTTTGTTGGGACTGGGTATTATTCATCCAGATTACCCCAAGGGTCTCGGTGTAGTGATCAAGATTGCCCACGGTTGGAATGCCCAAGCGACTTGGTATGTTGCCCGTGCAGTACTTGGCGTTTTGGGAATTGAACTGCGCAATCCCTATGCCTTGCATCGCCAAAAAGCGTTTTTGGTGTCCGGTATTGTACCAGAGCAGTATTTGAACAAACTTGAGGCGGTCAAAACTTGGGACGAGTGGGATCCCAACAAAGATACTTATGACTATCGCTGGGGACAGTATCCGATGTCGTGAGTTTGAAGGAATAATGGCTCTTTCGATATGGAATACGGTCTATGTTCAAAAATGATTATGGTTCTCTTGCTAGATCGACCGTATTCTCATACATGATATTGATACTGTATAGAACCGTACTCCAACCGAGGTTTGTATGAAGCCTTCTATTGCCGAACTGATACCTTCTACACCAGCGACACTTTCCAATTGGATTGCCGGTGAGCCGGTGGGTCCGATGAGTCATGCATATTACATGGACAACGTCAATCCAGCCACAGGGAAGGTGATCTCTAAGATTCCTCGTTCTCAAGACATGGATGTACAAGCAGCATTGCGGGCTGCTCAATCAGCACAACTGATTTGGAAAAAAACATCATTGCCTGAGCGTGCCGATTTGTTGGAATCGATCGCCGATGCGATTGAGGCCCGAAAAGATGAGTTTGCCCAAGCCGAATCTTTAGACACCGGTAAGCCTTTTCACATTGCCAAAAACGTGGACATCTCTCGTGCCATCTCCAACTTCCGTTTCTTTACTGGAGCGATACGACATGATGAAACCGGATGCCACATGATGGGGGACGCTCTCAACTACACCGTTCGCAAACCCTTGGGGGTGGTGGCCTTGATTACCCCGTGGAATTTACCGTTGTATCTGTTGAGTTGGAAACTGGCACCAGCCATTGCCATGGGGAATGCGGTTGTCGCCAAACCTTCTGAACTGACACCTACTACGGCGACTCTATTGGCGGAGATCTTTAATGAAGTCGGGGCGCCAAAGGGACTTTACAATGTGGTGCATGGTCGTGGGATAGAGGCAGGAACAGCACTCACCAACCATCCAATTGTCAAAGCCATCTCTTTTACTGGCGGTACCCAAACCGGTCGTTACGTTGCCCAGTCAGGCGCTGAGCAGTTCAAAAAGATGTCGTTGGAGATGGGTGGAAAAAATGCAGCCTTGGTCTTTGAAGATGCCGATATTGAACGTACTGTACAAGGAATCCGTCGGGCGAGTTTTCTCAACCAAGGACAGATTTGTCTTTGTGCATCCCGTATTTTGGTACAACGTTCGATTTATGATGAGTTTGTGGCCAAGTTGGTGGCGGCTGTACAAGAATTGACAGTGGGTGATCCACAATCTGAAAGCAGTGATCTGGGGGCCTTAATCTCTGATGATCACCAGCAAAAGATCATTGGCTATGTCCAATCTGCTAAGCGAGATGGCGGCAAGGTGCTCTGTGGTGGCTCTATCCCAGAATTGTCTGATGAGATTCGGGGTGGTTCTTGGTTTCAGCCGACCGTGATTGTCGATCTGCCTACCTCTTGTAAAATCTCCATGGAAGAAGTCTTTGGACCGGTGGTGGTGGTACATCCGTTTGATACCGAAGAGGAAGCGATTGAGATTGCCAATGGAACCCAGTACGGACTGGCTGCGACGGTGTGGACCCAAAATTTAGAACGTGCGCATAGGGTATCGGTGGCAATGGATACAGGGTTGGTTTGGGTGAATACATGGTTGCATCGTGACTTGCGCACCCCATTTGGTGGTGTCAAAAACAGTGGTATCGGTCGAGAAGGTGGTCACTACTCACTGGATTTTTATAGTAACGCCCAAAATATTTGTATTTCCCTTCCGCGTTCGTAGAGTTGGAAATAATTTATTCATCGTCCATAAAAGCAAGGACATAACTGGATTCGATAACCAGTGCGGTCAAGGCAAGATAGGTGGGAATTAATCTTTGTTTGATGGTCTGCGTAGGGGAAAGCGCTCCATGAGTAGTCACATTGCGAAGAGTCGTGGCTAAACTGAGACCAGCTTTCCAGTCTGCAAGGATACCTTCTTTTTGAAATTTGTGGAGTATCTGCTTCCCGGTATCGTTCGGACTGAGGAAGTCGATGAACCATTCGTTTGGTGAAGATTGCTGCGGTCCTTCAAAAGACCAATGCAGTAGAGACTTTTCGAGGAGAACAGTGGTATTTTGTGTAAGGTGTGTTTCCAATTTCTCTTTGATCTTGTGGGTGTAGAACATTGCCGTAAAAGGTGGTGGTTTCTCGGTGGTATGTTGAGAATTGATTAAATAATGACTTAGAACGATGGTTTCGAAACCAGCAAAGGCTTGAACAAAACGCCACTGAATACCTCGTACGAGAGAGTGTGCAGAATGTCTACGTGTATACGGTGTGTTCCAACGTCTGGCATTTTTGACCAAATGCAATCCTTTTCCCCTTATCTGAAAAGTACGGGTTTGTTTGGTCGAAATACCTGCAAAAGATTTCTTCCATTTTGTATCTAGATTGTCTAATTCCGTAACGGTTTCCATCATATTATCGAGACTGGGATCAATAGGTGAATACGACGTCGGTGAAAAGGGAGTTTTCTGGGCCGATTGATAAGAACGTTCGTTTAATTTTTGTCGGAACTTTTTTTGAGCCATTGTCAGATCCATGGCATTTGATTTGCTGTATCCTGTTCTTTTAAATTGTCCCTTTTTGTTGATTTTTCCCCATTCATAATGGATGACAAAACGCTCATTGTTCTCGGATGACGCACTTAATTGCTGTAAATCCTCGACAATTTGGATCCAATAGTAGTTCTTTTTTCTATCGCACAATAAACAACAACCACTTTGATCATTGACTTTGTTTTTGTTGTCTAGGCGGTAACCGTAACAAAGGTATCGTTGGTTGGTCATTGTTGCTCCTATTGATGATGAGATGTATCCTGTTCCGGAGGGGGCAAAAATAAAAAGTAGGTAATCGATCCGTTTTTTCGATAGGGTTTCGTTTCTGATACAGATGAAATCTTGGAGGAAAGATGTCCACACACCATACCCTTATTGCCAAAACAACACTTGCCTTATCCGATTCTGAATGGAACAAGGTATTTAATACTGCCGGTGAACTACTGAATATCGGCTGGGATCAGTTAGCACCCCACGAGAAAAATGCTGTGGATGCCCAAGCCAGGACCCTGTTTTTTTGGATTGATGGCGACGAACTAACCGAGTGGGCGGAGCACATTCATGCGTTGTTGTTATCCATTGACAGTCAGGCTGATGTATCCTATTTCTTTGATACCACTGGTGAAGAACATGGTTATTGGCACAATGGCAAATTGAGAATTGAACCCCACACACCTTTTTATGAGGTGGTCTGTGCTGAGTACACTCCCTTGTCCAATTTGGTCCACACCCCTGATCAAAAAATATTCAGTACCTTGTTGGATGATGAAGTGATCGTATTGACCTATGATAGTGCCGAAACCGTGACTTGTAGTAGTTCAGATTTTACAGAGACCCACCAGGGAACCTTATTTCAGTGCAGGCATGATGCTGGAAACAGTTGGGTGATTGAATTCAATGGGCAGTTCTATTGTGAAGACATTGAACATGGCCAAATCTAGTTCAAGGGGTTTGCTTGAATGGCTTGCAACAACATAAAGACGACTTTGCCACAAGCCTGATCGGTGACTTGATCACGAGTGCCACCAAACAAACAGTGTGCGTGATACCCTTTGCCATGTCCGTAAACGGCGATGTGTACAGTACCAACAGGTTTGTCGGGTGTACCACCACCAGGACCTGCGATACCGGTGATCCCCATTCCCCATGCTGCACCTGAACGTTTTTGGATGCCTTGTGCCAAATCCAAGGCTACTTGCTTACAGACAGCACCTTGGGTGTTGATGAGATCCATTGAAACCCCACAGTATTTGTTTTTGGCTTCATTGGAATAGACGATGGCGCCTTCTTTATAGTATCCAGAGGAACCAGAGATTGAGGTGAACCATGAGGACAGTTTGCCGGCGGTGCAACTTTCGGCAGTGGCGATCATTTCTTTACGCTCCCATAGATGTTCGGCGACCACCTCCACCAAGGAGCGTTTGCGATGATAGATATCGAAGATAAACTCGTTAAGGCGTGCGGTGATTGATTCTTGCAAGCCTTCCCGTTCGTTATCTTGAGGATAGAAACTGAGCCAGTTCGCTCGTCTTGTGGCATGAAAAGCATGCGGTGGTAAGGTCAAATCAGACAATAAATGCATGATGTGGCTTTCGGAAATACCAAATGTACCAATAACTAACGGGGTACTGGGATGTTCGATGGTGGGGAAGGCCAGTGGAATCATGGCATGCAGTTCAATCGGCACTCCTGGAAAGACAAAGATACTGCATTCATCCACATCCAATTGGTAGCCACAAGCCGCACCCAAGGGGTTGTCGATATAGGTCGCACCTTGTGGCAAAAGGGTCATCTTTTGTACATTTAGGGGCATCGGACGATTACGTTTGGCATAATGAGCCCGAAGGTTTTCATCGGCAATGGTACTCATTTCGAGCGGTCGATCAAACATGGTGGCCAGAACTTCATTGGTCAGGTCATCTTCGGTTGGTCCAATACCACCGGTTGAGATGATGATGTCACAATCCTCAGAGAGACGTTTAAAAGCCAGTCTGAGATCATTGCGGTCATCCCCAACCGTTAGGTGTTCAACGACCTCATATTGGGTGTGGGCAAAGTAGGCACTCAACCAACGAACGTTACTGTTTTCAATAGAACCATCGAGTATTTCGGAACCTTGAGATAAAATGGCGGTACGATGTTTGGTCATGGGGTATCCTTATTTGATTGGTAGTTACACACTTTGTATCTGGAGAATCTCATTTTCGCTATATTCCCAAGTCTGATGTGGTAAGGAATAATCTTCATCTTTTTGTAACCATTGATCCACCACAGGGATAGATTCGATATCAATTGATTGATTGGGTCGGGTGGTTCGGTTGGTGTTTTGGTATCGTTCGGGGTCTTTACGAGCGATAAAAAGGTACTCGGTCAGTGGGGCATTGGGGTTGGCGCGATCGATCCAGTTGCCTCCTTTGCTGGCCAATTTGGTTTGGTTGTTGGTTTCGTGGGTGGTGATGTAGAGTCGAAAAGTGTTCATATCACACCCAGCCAACCGATAGACTTCTTCAAAATCTTTGGCGGTAAGTAAACTTTTGTTGGAGTAGGAGAAGGCTACGATTGGGGAGCGAACCTCTTCGATCAGGCGAATAAATTTAGGGATGACTACTTGGCGTTTGTTTCTTTCCAGTGGTTCAGTGTAGCCTTTGGTGCTGATCGGCTTGGAGGCTTTACCAAAAACGGTAGGGCGAGTATTGGTGACCAGTGTGTTCCACAGGTGATAAAAAGAAGAGTACCGAGTAGCCACCGAAAGGTTCTTGTTGTTTGTCCCATAGGGTGGATCAAAGTAAGCAATGTCTGCCTCTACTTGTTTGAGAATATCGAAGATATCGCCGACATATTGGATGTGGGGGGAGCTTGGTCTGGGTTCAATGGATGGCAATTCGAGGATTAAATCTCGCTGGGCACCTGCACACCACCTTTTTAAATAGCCGTTTTGGTGCCCCACCACATTGGAGACCTTGTTGATGCCCAAAATCAAAGCCAAGAGCAGTACCTTTTCATCGCTTTCACTGATCTCCTCGGTATCTCTCCAGACTTGAATCTGGTGCCGGATTATATCTATTTTTCGTGAATTCTTGTGTAGCCAGACTTTTTTGACGCCATTGGCATCTTCTGACTTTCCATCATTCCAAGGCCACCCATAGGTGTTGGTAAACCATTGATCGGTTTGTGAAAAGTATGTGGAGGGTAGATTGTTCAGTATATCGATCCATTGACGACATCGGTGTTGTTGGGCAGTGTCAAACGGTGTGCACAAATAGGCGGAGAGAATCGTTTTAGAAAAGGCCAGTTTGTCGTTGCTAATGACCGTATAGCGATCTCGGAAATGATAGGAAACACGTCCACTACCAGCAAATGCATCGAACAATGTGCTGGGAGGTGTATCGAGTGGGTATGCGGCTAGATAATGGTTTAAGCAGGCTTCAATGTAGGGTAGAAGACTTTGTTTGCTACCCATATATTGGATGGTTTGGAGGTGTTTCAAAGTATTGTCCTATCGATTAAAATGTTGAATCGTTAGACGGATTCGTTCACAGACATCCCATGGTAAAACTTGTAATCTCCATCCCCACTGTTTATCTGCTTGACCTGGTGTATTCATTCTCCCTGAAGCATCGAGGTCAATAAAATCTTGCATCGGAATGATAACCCATCGTGCTTTTGAGGAGAGGGCGAGACTCAGCATGGCCCAGTTTGGTTGCGAGCCATCACTTTGGGTGTAAGCCATAAATCGATTGCGTTCAGATTCAGGGGCTGCTTCAAACCAGCCGATGATGGTGTTGTTGTCATGGGTTCCGGTATAGCAAACCCAGTTCTCGGAGTCGTACATGTGGGGCATGTAGATGTGGTCATTTGCCGTAAAAGCAAACTGTAGGATCTTCATGCCCATCAAATTGTTGCTTGTGCGTAAGGCATTGACATCTTCGGTGATAATGCCCAAGTCTTCCGCAAAGAAAGGAAGATCATTCCCAAAGTGTTCCCGTAGTGCTGTAAAAAGTTCCAGACCCTTAGCGGGTACCCATTCTCCTTTTCTAGCATCGCGACCAGCAGATTTGGGAATTGCCCAAGCTGCAGCAAAACCACGAAAGTGATCGATGCGAATCTGATCTGTCAGGCGCAATTCAGCCTCCAATCGTTGTATCCACCAAGCAAAGCCCTCTGATTGATGAGCATCCCAGTTGTAGTGTGGATTTCCCCAGTGCTGACCCGTTTCTGAAAATACATCTGGCGGTACACCAGCGACAGGATTGGGATAACCGTCCTTATCTAAATGAAACAGATGGCGGTGCGTCCAAGTATCGACACCATTTTGCGATACAAAAATCGGTAGATCACCAACCAATGTAATACCTAGTGAACTGGCTTTGGCTTTGAGGGCATCCCACTGTTCAAAGAAGAATATCTGGATGGCAATCTGGATATACATTTCAGATTGTAATCGTCTACGAGACTCTTGTAGGGCTTTTGGGTCACGGTCTCGAAGGGCGGGTGGGAAGTCTTGCCAAGCGTAGACACCCAATTGTTTGAGCAAACACTGATAGTGAGCCCACTCTTCTACCCAATGTTCTTGTTCGATAAAGGCTTCAATTCGTTCAGGGTGGGCCTCGGCAAATCGTTCGGCCGCCAATTCGATACGTGGCAGGATCCAATTGGTGATATGAGATGCGGAGACCCAATGTTGCTTTGATGATCCAGCGAGTTCGAAGGCTGTGAGCCACCCTTGTTCCATCAAGGTGTCCAAGTCGATTAAGTGCGGTGCGCCAGCAAAAGCACTGGTACTACTGTAGGGGGACATCGCACCATCGATCGGGTGTAGGGGTAAGGTTTGCCAAAGTTTGAGACCGCTTTCCTGCATCCAGTCTAGAAAACGATGGGCGTTTATCCCTAACGAACCACAGGAGTAAGGGGATGGTAAACTGGTGATGTGCATCAAGACACCGGCGATTGGTTGAGACATGAAAAACTCCAAATTGGCATCAATGGGTGGAATGTATTACATAGGGTAGTGTTCACTGAACAAATTTAGTCTGAAAGCATATACCCTTCAAGGAGTTTACCATGGCCAGTAGCAGTCGTTATCGCGCAAAGCTCAAAGCAAAGAAAACCAAAGAGCGCGCTCGTAAAACCGGAAAAATGAAAGTACGCAAACCAGGTGGACGTATGAAGCGCATCAAACGTCGTACTCGCAAAAACGTATAATAACCTTCGTTTTCGATAGATGGTAAAAGGCTTCTCATTTGTTTGAGGAGTCTTTTTTCATTGTGGAAAGGAATGTTTTTAACAAAGTATTGACATGTCAATACTTTTTGTGTACAGTATTGGGAGAATAAATCATTTGGAGTGCTCATGTCCTCACCAACCCCTATGCAAAGTATACTCTTAACCGGTCTCTCAACAGTCGTTGGGGTGATGTTTTTGACGGTTGCTGGAAAAGTTGTTGATAAAGTTGGTCATGCTTTGGTTGTAGATGCAACGGCTTCCATCACCAGTGATATTTCTGTCCCCGTAGATGGTTTGGCTTCTACCGAACCAGCCAGTTCCATCGAGGTTCCCACAACAGAGCCGATACCTGAAAGTGCCTTTGCTTCCTTAGGAAAAGACACTCAAAAGATATCGAAAGCCTCCGTTGTGCCCAATGTAGGACTTGAACTCTCGGATGACAACTTTGATTGGGATATGACATTTTTGGATGAAGGACAACCCGTCAAATATAGCACGGGTTTAAAATTGCACTCACGGACGGCTTTTATTGTCGATTTGGATTCTGGTGAGATCTTATATGAAAAGGCTGCGGATGCCCGTCGTCCTTCTGCATCTGTCACCAAAGTCCTCGCTTCTTTAACACTGGCCAATAAAGATGTAGATTTGGATCGGGAAATCTGTACCGACCACCGAATTCGAACCGGTATCAATGGCGCAGTGACCCGTGTTGCCATTGGAGATTGCGGAACAGGGTGGGATTTTATGGGTGCTGCCTTGGTGAGTTCTGACAACGGTGCTGCTTTCGCATTCCCACTGGTTGCTGATGAAGAACTGTTTATGTTTGCCCATGATATGAATCAATTGGCGTTGGACTTGGGGATGACCCAATCTGAATTTGTGGATCCCGCTGGTATTTATGATGATAATATCAGTACCGCCAGGGATCTAACCCGTGCCAGTATTGCGGCGGCATTCCATCCAATTGTCTCTATCCCAGGTTCTGCCAAGCGTTGGGCAGCTGAGATTGGGAAGGATGTTGAGCATTATGTTACCACCAATCGCGCGGCTGGTCGAGCCAACTTTTTATTAGCCAAAACAGGGTATACCAACACTGCCCGTGCCAATTTTACAGGGGTGTACGAAGATCGTAATGGACGTCGTATCGCTTTCACCATCATGGGAGCCTGGAATCCCCGTCGTCGCACGACTGATATCAATCGAATCATTGATTGGGTTCGTCAACACTGATCACTTACACTGTGCACTGGGCATTGAAAAATGCAATTAGTTGTTCTTCCTTTCGTTGCGCGTCTTTGAAGCCCAAATCTTCGGCGGGTCTGGTGTAGCATGAATCAAATAGTAAATGCGATAACAGGTCAGATTCTCCAGTATCGCCGGCTTGATCGTATAGTTTACTGAGTAACCATTTGACTTGTCTACTGGCTTCAATTTTCGATTCGTCATAGACATCAACGGCTAGTTTGCCTAGGTCGATCGAAGGACGGAGGTGTAGAATCTCAATCTTTTCCAGTCCCATGTCGGCTTTGAGTTTGGCGGCAAATTCTGGTCCATATTGAGAAACGCCCCATTCAATGATGTTGTTGATTCGATCTGCAACCAAGTTGTCACGTTCAACGGGGTCTAATGTGAGGGCATTTAAAGTTTTTCCGGCAATTAATCCCAGTGATTTTTGAGCCGGATTTTTGGCTTCGGGCTTTTCGGCTTTGGTTCCCAATACCAAGATTTTGCACATGTTTCCCTGTACGAGCGGGTGCAAAGGGGCATTTTGTCTCAATCCGCCGTCGACATACATCACCCCATCGATTTCCACCGGTGGAAAGACCAGTGGGATTGCTGAGGATGCCATTAAGTGCTTGGGGTAGAGTTTGTGATATTCCAGTCGTCCGTGTGGTGGCGGTGGTATTCGAAAGGTCGGGTCACTGGTATCGACAAAAAGAACATTTTCACCACCGTGTAATTGAGTGGCCGAGATGATAAAAGCTCGACAAGCACCCGAGCCAATACTGTGCCGAATGGTTCTGCGTGCCGCTTCTGTTTCGATCAGTTGGGCAAGTGGAGAAGGGTCTAGAAAAGATGCCCGTTTAGTGGCCTTTCTGAGGTCGGGTAGGATTAGCAACCAGCCTTCAAACGGCAGTTTATAGACCTGTTCGACTGTGAAATTGGTCAACAAAGAGCTGCCACGGTTG
>CAKZLX010000006.1 GCA_937127265.1 uncultured Pseudomonadota bacterium | reverse complement strand
ATCAATCAATCCATCGTTGTCATTATCCACACCATCATTACAGGTTGAGTCAGTAGTCGCATTGATTTCACCAGTATCACCCGCACAGTCTGGGTCTTTGTCATCAACCCAACCATCACCATCATTGTCCAGACAATCTGAACAGTTATCGACACTATCCAGTGGGTTATTAAAGGAGAAATACCCCATATCACCAGTAGAATAGGCAAAGACCAAATCTCCATCGACTTGTTCTAACTGTCCCCCTACATAGGTTTCAATCGAAGCATCAATGGTGTATTCTACTTTGCGGTCCAAAGCGATAATCATCAACCCATTGGTTGGATCAGATTGGTCTCCATATCCAGCCCAAGTTGTTTGTCCAGCAGCAGTGCCTTGCTGTTCACCATAGTTGTTTTGGGCAGTTGGAAATGAATACATTACCCAAGTCGGTAGAGACACTGACGATAAACCAGTCTCAGGATCAAAGTTGTTGTTGTCAGGCACGGTAATTGTAGCTTGTTGTGTTACACCTTCACCACCCATCCATGAGAAGGAGAGATAGTTGACAGTGATAGTCACATAAGAACTGACACCTTTCACACCATCAGGTACGGTAACACAAACCCCATTTTCAGTAACGTCCTCAACACAATCTGTTTGCCAATCAACCGGCTCCCATGTCCAGTTAAATACATTATCGGTACTACCAGTCAAACGATCTTCGTCTGAATCTGGACACTCCTCAGGAAATCCAAACACAGCCCAGTTCTCAGCGTTCTCACCAGAAATATCGGTAAACTTGGCCACCGGTGGCAAAATAATCTCTTGGTTGATATTGGCCGAAGGGATATCCAACTGCACAGGTACTGGAACCTCAGCACTCATTTGATTTTGGGCATTCGGAGCCATAAAGAAGTTTTGGGCCACCGGCCATTCAGAAGCGTAGGTACGCGTCAAACCTTCTTGGTACTCATCAACCATACAAAACTGTAATTCTTCCAGGTCGTACTCTTTACCACCCTCGTAACAACCTTGGGCATTTCCATAGTTGGTGGTTAAATCCCCATTGGGACTGACACTAGAAGTACCAAACTGGTATCCGGCCTCTGACAATTCTGGGTACAACAATTGACCTGTAATCGCATTTTCCTCAGTCGGTACATAATCGGCTTGACCATTGTATGTAAAGGTCGCTAAAGATGGAAGATTTGCACACCAAGAACCACTGTTGGCCTCATTGCGAATGACAAATTCACCGATATCCAAACGGAAGTCTTGAACGGCATTCTCATCATCAAACGAAACTACTTCATGTGGATTGGTGGTGACCAACCATTGGTTCCATGACAGACTGGTATCGTTAGAGAAACCACTTTTGCCAAGTCCATAAGGCGCCTCAGCACCGGGATAGACAATCTCCAACCCTTCTGCACGACCTTCAATACCAGCATCTCCAGTGAGAGCAAAAGTCTCGCAACCACCTGGAACACCTGGAGCAGTACCACCATAGCAACTGGTCATGTCGTTGGCAACAGCAACATAGGCAATTTGGTTTTCAGAAGCGACCTCACCGAACACTGGTGCAATACCGTTTCCTGGAAGAGCGTAGGTATAACCACCAACCAAGGCGTCTTGTCCCTCTGAGTTTCCAACGCGCACATCTACAGCACCACCACCAACAGGACCATGTGGAACACGTACTGTGATAACCGAATCGGTAACATTCAAAACCTCTGCATTTTGATTGCCAAACATCACCGTCACCCCGTTGATATCTGAACCAAAACCGGAACCCGTAACTTCAATTTCAGCACCACCGACGTTTCCAGATTCGGACTCTACCGAAAGACCGTAGACGGATACCTCTCCTTCTGAATCGTAATAGGGTTGGCGATTGTCACATGCTGCGACCAAAAGCAGAGATGGAACCCACAAACTAAGCATTTTTTTCATTGTTCTTTTCCTTACACGTCATTCGTAAATGTTGTTAATCGCACAGATTGCAGTTTATTCAAACGTACCGTCTTGAACCCAAAAGCGTCCAAGCTGTACAGAGTTACTGACCACCAAGAACTCCCCTGGCTCTTTGAGAGTACCAAAAGCATCTCGGACAGGTGGGGTTTCAAATGCCGTTTTGGTGGTTCTGTTAAAATAGAAAATCGCACCTTTTGCATTGTGTTGCTTGGCATAGGTTAAGGCTTGTTCCAAAATATCAGGGGTAATCACAAACTCACCCGCGGCATCTTGTACCGTACAGGTTGTTTCTACTAAGTTCTTGAGTGGGTTCCCTTGCATGGATGGAATGTAACCATCACCACGTTTTAAGGTTTGATCAAACTCATAAGTGATGTCGTCATCGCAAGGCAATGCAGGACGAGAACCCGTTTCAGGACACTCCGCACCTTCTGGAATAGAACCAGACCGAATGGCTGCATCCCAGGCGCCTTGCACATCACCATTCTTATTGACAAGAACTTTTTCCTCAACAAAAGAGTCATCTGTTTCATCAATCGTTCCCAAGAAACGTACTGAAATCGAAACGGTTTCCTCGACTGCATTTTCATTTGGAAGCCATTTTATGGTCACACCATTCGTTGTATCCCAAGGACCAGTATACATTTGTCCACGATCAAACTGCCCCTCTTTAGGGTTGTCAACAGTAATCACCTCAGCACAATCTGTTGGTTCTATCGGTGAACCATCTTCTGACTCGGTGGTTGAGTACTGCATACAGACTGAATGCTCTCCCTCTTCAGCCATCATTACACCGTCCCCAGAGAAACGAGGTCCGTTCCAAGAAACCATCAGTCCTTGCGTTCGGGTAGGCATCTTGTGCATCATGCCACTAGCAGCTGAGTTGTCGGTTTTGGGTACTGAACCAACTGTTGCTGAGTCAGGAGTAATGGCACCTTTAAACGAGAAGCCCACTTCTTGACCAAATGGATAGTTTCCAGTACCAACCGACTCTTGGTTCCAACTGGCTAAATCCGTTTGATCTTTTTGAGAGGGATTTCGCCAAACCCGAGGCCCATCTTTATATGTGGAAAGTGCAGAATAGTATGGAAATACCTTGGCTGCATTTGTTGGATAAGCCAACGGCCGACGACCGATATCAAAACCATCACCTTCTTCAGTGCGAAATGACAATGACGTTCCACCATCAGCAATACCGTTCAAATATGAGCGAGGCTCATATACGGTGTGGCAATTACCAACACCCTCAGGAGCAGAGGCAAACGAACCAAACAAAGCGTCTGGAGATGGTGCACTGGATTCGAAGATAAAACCAGAACCAAAAACCATACCGTACGGTGGCTCAAAAGTACCCAAGGCAGGACCTGCACCAGAGAACGATACCAACCCCACCAGTCCCAGCGGTAAAGAACCACCGGCAAACTCAATGTAATCATAGGAAGCGAACCCACCATACATCTCAGGTGCTGGGGCGATTTCCTCAGGGTTGAGTCCGACACCGGCCAGTTTATAATCAGCAGTTGTTGCATCACGCCCACACCCCATCGCCATAATAGACAGGAGAAGCATATTTGTGCTGTGTAATTTCATAGTTACCTCTTTTCTTTAATCATATAGGGCAAATACATTCTGTCCAAATGGATTACCAACCTGTACCAAAACCAAGGTACAAGCGAATCCCAGCAGGTTCGGTTTCATTTGACAATTCTGAGTTCAGAGTGTTGTCGCTACTGTCGAATATCATATCGCCATCCACATCACCAAAACCACGGATTTCATTGAATCCATACGCCACACGAACAAAGGAGTCCCAAGACATGGTGTGATAGAGAACCGAAGACATACGCACTTCAGCAGACAAATCGTAAAGCATTTTGTTGCCGTTCTTGTAAGCAGTATCCACAAATGGTATCTCCCGTTTTACATCAGAAGGATCGTAGGCAACACGCTCGTTGTAACGAGAACGATAGAACTTCGAAGGGTCCGAAGGTGGTACGTATGACCACAAGTTCCCTGCGGTTGCAGAAACTTGACCGGCTAAGCCAACCAAATAGAACGGTCCAGCCATCCAACGTGCTTCGGGTCGAGTCAACGGAAAACGATAACCAGTATTGAAGATCATCATGGTTTCCCCAGAGAGTGACCACGATGGATATCCAGCAAACTGCGAGTTCGGTTGGATTGAACCATATCCAAAGTTGTAAGGGTGACGTCCACCAGCGCGGAACTCATCATTAATACTCACGTTGCGATCCAACATTCCCAAGTGTCCATCAAAGTAAAGAACATGGCGGCGTTTTTGGGCTTCTCCCAAGATTTTGGAGCCAAATGTAGGAATAGGAATAATCTCATTCCAGCGCAATTCCAACTGGTTGAACTGATACTTATCCAACTCTTCACCATCATCAATGGTCACAGAACCGGTATCCGCAAACACAATGTCGGTATATCCATGTGAGATGGTACCTTGTACACTACGACCATAGTATGGGTTGATAGAGCGAGACAACCAAGAGTTGTTCGACCAGTTGAACTGCATGTATGGCACTGCACTCCACATGAAACGTTGGAACTTGGTGTCATCGACCCCCTTAACAGAGAAATCGTATCCAGAAACCCCCATCGAGGTGTTGAACACACCGTTCCAAGTATAGGATACAGAACCACCACCAAAGTTTTGCATGATGGTACGCTTCAATTCATAAATCCCTTGATCATCAGTGGTACTTTGATCAGAATCCGCATCCAACAAAAATCCTTGGGTATTTTTACCTTGAAAATGGCCACCATAAATCGAAATTGATGGGGTGAACATGTCATTGGTATATCCCATTTGTAAAATTGAATCTTCACCCAACAAGGCAAAGGCAAACAGTTGGTTCATCTGGGCATAGTCCATGATTTGGAACTGAACACCCGATTGCAATCCCCAGTCGGTTTGGTTTTGTTGCATGCGAACGATTGGAATTACCACTGGAGAAGACAATGACTTCATTGGAGAGTATGGACTGGTCATTTCGTCATATTTACTGAGATCCACTGTTTCTGCCAAGAAGGTTTCCACATGCTCTGGTTCTTGTTCTGTGGCAAACAAATGGGTCACATCATCATTCAAGAATTCATTCTTGTGCAATGAGTAGACTTTCCAACCGTTGGCGGTGTAGTAGTTGTACACCAAATCACCTTCTTTGGTGATGTGTGGAGATACGGCCCCAGTAATCACGTTGGTAATCTGCAAAAACTTTCCGGTTTCGGGATCGTACGAATAGATGTTGTCAATCCCGTTGGGGTCCGCAGCAAAATAAATCTTGCCGTCTTGTGCCCAGTGTGGGTCTTGTTCTTCCCATTCATCCATCATGATTGGTTTCAAGTCAGAGCCATCAGCATTGACAATGTACAGGTTCTGTTGGAAGTTTCTGAACATCATGAAGACCAACTGCTTGCCATCTGGAGACCAGTCGACAATGCGCATCCAGTTTCCATCGGTGTAGTCAGTCAACAACTTCTTGTCCGATCCATCGAAATTGATTGTCCCCAAGTTTACGGTTCCATCGGTGTATTGCAAAAATGCGATTCGCTTTCCGTCAGGAGATACCGCAGGGTCGTGCGCACGAAGTGTATTGGGGATGACATTCCACTCGCCGTGCCACATTCGTTTGTTGAAGTAGCCTTTTGATGGACGACGGGTTTTGTAAGTTTCATTTCCAATCGCTTCTTCAGTCATGTCCGGAAACTTGTAGTAGACCAGCTGTTTCCAATCGTATCCATCCTTTTCCAGATACACATTGGTCAGGGCGTAGGCT
>CAKZLX010000005.1 GCA_937127265.1 uncultured Pseudomonadota bacterium | reverse complement strand
GACTGTCGATCTAAACGGGTCAAAGGATGAACCTTTCCAGCAGCAGTTAGCACCGGCACAAATCGATCCAAATCAACTTGTTCAACCGTACCCAGTTCCACCGGTAAAATGTCTTCGATTGGGGTATTGGCATACTCGCCCATGTCAAATGACAAATCACCACCGAGCATTACAAAACCGCCACCGTCGCGTACGTATTGGGCAATATTCCCCAACAGTTCCTCCGATTGATAAGAGAAAAATGGTGCATAATTGAAGTTTTGAAAGATCACCAAATCAAACGTTTCCAATTCTTCGGTAAACAATTTTTCATAGGGAAAGGCGATCAAAGACAGTTCATTCGATGCCCAATTGGAGTCCAAGTCTTCGTGGGTTCGCAAAATGAAAAAGGAGATCAAATCTACACTGGGGTCTTCTTTGAGAAACAGTCGTAAAAACTTTTGGTCATAACTGGGAGCGCCACAGACTTGTAAAACCCGCACTTCGTCCCGCACCACCTTGATCACCACCGGAAAGTAATTATTGCTCGGCACAACATCTTTGACATGTACAGGGATCGCGACTTCCCAAGCAAAACGTCCGACTTCCAATGGACGTACTGTAAAGGTGACCGTTCCTTTGCCTTCAGCATCGAGTTGTACTGTTTCTCGTTGCACGATTTCATTATTTTTACGCAATTCAACGTCTAGTTTGCCATCTGGCTCGCCCTGAACGTGGGCTTTGACATCAAAATTGAGTCGTTGAAAGGCATATCCACCAGTTTCCACAGACCGTACCGACTGATCGAACATGGTTTGTTCTTCGATCATTTGAATCACGTTCAACGGTCCCGGAAGGATTGGTAAATCGGTCATCACATCGGACAATACTGAGCGGTCAACCCCATCGGTCAAAAGCATGATTCCCTGCAAGTCTTGTCCTAGGTATCGATCTTTTACACTGCGTAATGCCTGTGCGATATCGGTTTGGTGTCCCAATTGTTCTTTATCGGGTGCAGTCTGGGTTAAGGCTTGATCAAAATACCATACATCGACCTCCCCTTGGATATCTGACTGCAACCTCGAGGCTAACTTTTGGGCGCGTTGGTATCGACTTTTGCCTTCACTTTCCACTGACATCGAAGCCGAGGAATCGATGAGCATCACCACTTTTCCATCGACTGCACTTTGTACTTCACTGATCAAGACTGGTTCCGCATTCAAAATGACTAGCACAGCCGCCAATGTACCCCACAATCCCATTTCCAAGCCCAGTTTGGGCAAACCTTTTCGGCTTTTCCACAACAGCAGTAGGCCAAAAATGGCTAAAAATACTCCCAACGAAACTTTCCACATTGGAGCGGCAAACTCCAAGGCATGAATGGTTTCAACCTCAACACCCAATAACCAACTCACTAGAATTCATCCCTACGAAGCAACTCGGCCACGTGTACTTGATCATGTTTGTAATTGGAAGTGAGCGCATAGAGCACCAGATTGATCAACATTTTGATACTCTCTCGACGTTGGTACTCTCCATCTGGAGAGGGATAATGCACATATTGCCCACCTGCGTCGACCAACAACGCACCCGACAGGTCATTGACATTGAGCATCAACGGAGTGATGGTATTCAAATGAACACCAAACAATTGGGCCGACAGTTGAAAACGACCGGTGGGACGCTCTAATAAAAAGAACGACCGATACACCGAGTGATCGCTTTGCAAAGCCGCCAAGGGATGATTGGGAAACAATCGTTTACAGAGACGGCGACAAGATTGAGTGAAGCCCGATTCGGTACGTCCAGAGGCATCATCCAACAATAAAAAACCACCATAGGTTAAATAACGCCGTAAGTTTTCCAACCCCACTGTGGATATTGGTTCAAATTCACTATCTCCAAGCAAAACAGTAAACGGATGGCTGAACAAATCGACAGAGTCCAATCGAACCCGTGGTACCTCCTCATTGATTTCAATCGAGGTACTGCCTTGGATTTCAAACAACCCACGTTGCCATGACGAGGTTCGTGTCAGGGCGTTGGGCAAGTCAATCTCAGCTATACCAAACTTGGTACGTTGTCCCAAAGCCCACCCTAACTTTGGGGTTGAGGCGGTGGCAACCACGGCAGCAAGCAAACCAAGTAAACCCCTTCGTGTCACTCTCTGATCAGGTTGCATTTAATCCCTCCTGTGGTTCAGTGGCATCGGTACGAAAAAGAGCTTGCAGTACAAACAACAGCAAGGCCATCAAAATCAACCAAGGCCCAACAGGTCGCGTTTCATAGAAGGCCTCAGGAGCAACTTCTGCGGCAACCTCCAACAATGGTGCTTCCACCGTAATATTCGACTCTGCACGATTGGTATTTAAGGCTACCCAAGCAATCGGAGTACCATTTTCTACTCGTAATTGAAAAGCCCCGCTGACATCACTCAACAAGTCCACCTTCCCACCACGCACTGAGGCTTGAACATCACCTTGTTTTGAGGTCCACTGTAAACTGCTTAATCCATCGGGTACTTCAATCGAAATACCATCACCAAGAATGGCATCTACACGAAATCCACCTTGGGTCTGTCCACCCAAGTAACCTATTAATCGTTGCATGAATGGCATATATACCGACTGTAAGGGAAAATTACTGCTTTCCATATCCAAACTGCCCAGCAACAGACACACTTTTCCTTGACCGATGGTGTATTCCAATAGGAGTGGCAAACCATTTTCCAAAGCCAATAACACCTTCACATCTTCAGGAGCCTCCTCTGCTAATCGAAACACCTCTACCCATTTTGCCTGTGAAAAACCAGCCAAACCACCACGTTGAAACGGTGTAAAAATATCATGTTCCAAATCAGGTAAGGCAATCGGGCTACCATAATCATACTCATTGGAAATCGTATAGCGATCTTTGAAAGTGGTTGGCAATAACGGTTGCCACGCTTGATTCATCGAATTGATGTTGGTGTTGTTTCCAAGCGACAAAAATATTGCCCCACCATCACGTACGTATTCGACCAAAGAACCGACACTGGAAGAAGAACCACCGACATTTGCCAAAACCACCACCGCCTGTTCTGAAACATCAGGTGTGACAGCCATTAAATCTCCAACCACTTCAGTGACAAAGTTACTGCCAAAACCCGAAGGTGCCAAGGCGTGTTCAAGAAAGTACACTTCTGAATCAATCGGCGCAGTACCAGGATCACCATCAACCAACACCACTCTACTAGCCCCAATTTGTGGTAACTGAAAATGCCATTTGTTATCGAGTTTCAACCGATCATCCAAGACTTCAATCGTTCCAATCCCCCCATCTGCAACCCTTGGTATGGTGACAAAG
>CAKZLX010000004.1 GCA_937127265.1 uncultured Pseudomonadota bacterium | reverse complement strand
CAATCCCAAACCAGGTTCGCCACTCAAGGTTGAGGTTGGTTGCATGGCTTGTGAATACACCAAGGCCTGATGCAGGGTCAAAGTTCCTGGACCGGCTTGGGCGATTTGCCAAGAAAAGTGCGGTCGCAGATAAACGGCATCGGTCACCGTACCCACAATCTCTCGCCACAAAATACGATCGATTCGATAGTCGGCATGAAAACGAAAATTGTTGACGGTGTTGTCATTGGGAAAATCAAACTGGGCACCATCCAAATCACCGGCTTGGGCATTGGCAAAACTAGACTGGGCACGCCCTCCAAGACCGGGTGCCTCATCTCCACTGGCCATTCCAGCATTGAAACCCCAACGAAACGTTTCACTCAGTTGCTGTTCGCTTTCTAGTGCCAGTCCCCACTGCTGAGAGGTCAAAACATCACCAGAAGAAACACCTGGCAATAAGGATACATTACCAATGTTGGCCGTCAAATAAGCACCTTCAAAAGCAATCGTCCAAGTGGGCGCTGTTACCCGTACCCAACCATCGGTAGCGGTTGCCTGATAGTTTCGAGGCATCAAGATATCCGAAACTTCAGAGTCTGGGTCTAAATAGGTGTAGGGATTGTCATTGGTCTGTTGTCGAGTAGAATAGTAAGCCCCGTACTCAAAACTATGGCGACCGGCTTTACGTCGGCGTTCACGAGAAAAATCAGAGAGCACATCCATCACTGCAATACTGAGTGAGTGCGCATCATCAGAGGGGTCCGCATCAATTTGAGGGACATTATACGCACGATCAATACCGGTTCCCACCGCAGAATAGTCGTAGGAAATCGCCCACAAGTGTCCCGCCAAAGCCGTAATAAACCCCAAGCGATCGGATATATCTACCGTATTGCAATCAATACAGGTCCCATCATTGACCAACATTCCCAGTCCCCATTGGGTACTCATCCTCCCTGCCACCACAAACCCCAATGGGGTGAGGGCCGTTGCATAGGCTTGACGTACCACAATCGAATCGGAGGGTGATAGTTGAGAAGTGGTGTCAATCGCTGATCCCGATGGTAACGAACCCAGCCGTAAATTATCCAACACATCAAATCGTAAATTGACCGCCACGGAACCCCGTTCAGAAACGCCAGACACATCGGCTCGAAAACGCATGTCGGTGGAAGACAACCACTGCCCTCCAGTGATTGGCACAGGAAAAATGGGTGTACCAGCAGTCGTCAATCCCCTGTCCAAATCAAGATTATAGTAGCCGTTACTGCGAACACGATGATACCCATGCACCTGCCAAGCACGATTCAAACCAGGATGTAGACCTTGGGTCATCTGATCAAAGGATTCTGCCCCTGCTGACAAGGTGAGCCAAAACAACCCGAGCATCATGGAGCCTCCAAAAATCGCAAGAGTGCATTGGTGGAAGGACCATAAGCCTCAATCATCGGAAAATGTCCACAAGAACCATAGATTTCGATTTCAGCATCGGGCAGTTGAGAAGCCAAACGCTCGCCAACCCAGACTGGTGAAACAGCGTCTGCTTCGCCCCACAATAAAAGCGTTGGTGTGGTAATTTCACTGTAGCGTTGTTGTACTTCGGCATAGCGTTGGGTTTCTACTGCTGCCAAAGCCGCCCGAACGGAACCCGGTCGTTCCAAAGTTGTTTCTACATGTTCCGCAAAATCTTGGCTCACATAGCGCTCAGGGTCATAAAAAGCCATCGCCATCCGATCATCGACCCGTTCCTTGTACCACAACCGAAACAATGCCTGTCCAAACACAGGACTTCTCGACCACACAAAGAATGCGGGTAGTTGTTCTTCATAGACCCAACCATCATACAAGGCGATTTTCTCGATGCGTTGTGGTTTATCCAAAGCCATTTGCAAGGCGACCGAAGAACCCCACGAATGAGCGACCACACTAAAACTGTCGACCTTCAATTGTTCCAACAATCCCCAGACAATCTCGGATTGGGCTTGTGGTGAATAGTCTCCCTCGGAACGATCTGACCAGCCGAACCCCTTCAAATCCAACCGCACCACCGTATACTGTTTGGAGAGTTCAGTCGCCAAACGGGTCCACACGTCCAAAGAAGAGGCAAAACCATGAATTAGCACCACCACTGGTCCCGATCCCTCAACCGCATAGCGAATATGACTATCGCCCACAGTAGTGTATGTCGCCTCTTTAGGAGCATTGGGCAACTCTCCCTCATGAAACTGTAAACAGCCTCCGAGTAGCGACCAGAACCACATTCTCATCATTGTGGTGCCATCCGCAACAGTTCAAAGGCGATTTCAAATTCGGTCTCGGTTTCATCGATGTTAGACGATGCAGTGGTTACAATCCCATAGCACTCGGCTACAAAAGACATGCTTTGCGACACATAGGTCAACAATCCTACCTGACGAGTGGTTTCAGTGTGCACTCGGAGCACTGGAAATCGTCCCAGTGGTGCTTCCAAATGTCCCGAGGCGTCGACAGTAACCGACTGGGTTTCCAGATGATAGGAATAGACACCGTTCAAGGTACCGGTCACCACACTTTCGGTGGTCCAAGTATCACCCTTGGCGAAGGGAAACTGTAGAATCTGTGCCGGCGGGTCATACACCAACAAAGTTTCGGTCCACCCGCTGTCAAAAGAGGCCACACCATCCAACCACAAACCTTGTTCGGTTAAGGTAAAGATGCCATACAAGTCATTTTGACGACTCAACACCGTAACATAAGAGGAGGAGGAAAAGGTATCGGCAAACCAAAATTCACTGGGTGCAGGCGTATCTACAACCACGGTACTTTGACCCGATATAGTCTGTGAAAAATCCCACTCTCGACCATTGGCACTAGTAGAACCAAGTAAGTCGATAGGACTGTCGACAGAGTGGTAAAAAGGAACCGCCAAGTCCAAGGTCGAAGGGTATTCATTCCAAGACAAGATACCGTCTGCATTCGGTTGACAAACGGTACTGTCGATGTCGGTTTCGGAGGCAGTATCCTCAGGTTCAGCAGTATCTAAATCTGTCGCTGTATCGGCTACGACATCAACACACTCACCATCTGGAGAACACAAACCAGTTGGGCAATCGGTATTGGTTTCACATCCAGATTTGCTATCGGTACAGCCTACCCCTAAACTGAGTAGCATCGCGATCATAACACTCCTTGTTTTCATGCTTTGTT
>CAKZLX010000003.1 GCA_937127265.1 uncultured Pseudomonadota bacterium | reverse complement strand
ACCTGTTGCCCCTCTTAGTTTGTGCGGGTGCGGGACTGAACATTGGTACCAGTATTTTCGATCAGTCTGTATTGGGCAAACACAGTCTTGGGTTGCGATTCTGATTGTTAACGCGTTCGAACCCAATTCAATTCTCTTTTCACATCACCGACCACTCGTGGTGAAATGGTCATGTTGCCATCTTCCAAATGGGACAGCGAATGAAAGTCAAAACGAATGTCATTTAAACGGTGACAAGAGGCACAGGAGGTGTTGGGTACAAAGAAAGCATCGGGATCTGCCATATCAGCACCAATCTGTTCAACGTCTTCGGGATCAATGATCAACAATCGCTCCAGTTCTTCTCCAACCTCATCAAGGGCATCCAACACTTCCTCGTCTTCAACCGCCATCGAAACTGTCTGATCCAATCCCATATTGGCAAGTTGACGTCCATCTTCTGGACTGAGAACGGTGATTTCTTGTTGGTGAATCTCACCGTTTCTACCTTCAAATTGCAAAAACACCCAAATGTCTGAGTGAGCAGGAGAGCGACCTTCAGGCAAACTAAATGCGGTCAATTCTGCCAAGTCATTTGGGAGCGCAAACTCACCCATAAACTCTCGGATACGGGACTGAAATGCGTTTCGTTCGGTCTCTCCCAGATAGACTTCTGGTCGGACACCATATCCATCCCAACTTCCTGCTGACAAGGATCGAGAGCGTAAACTTTCGGTTCGAGCGAGAAAATATTCTGCAGTACTATCACGCAAGGTCTTAAACTCATTCAACAACAAGTCGGATAAATCATCTTCCAGAGCGCCTTCTTGTAAACGACCAGCAACCCGTTTGCGGATGTCACTATCGATAACTTCTCCATACAAGGTTCGAGGTTGTAAAGGATAAATCGCATGAATCGCTCGATCATCAGCATAATAATCAGCCCGTCCCCAACTAACGATGGCATCTTCAACCACCGGTTGCCAGACCAGACGGAGGGTTGGCCAACAAAGCACATCTGAAGTTTGTGCCGGCATAATCCCCAACGGTTGACAGGGAACCACTCTCATCGACACCACTCGCCACTCTTCGTACACATTTTCAGTGTCCAAAGCATCACCCACATCGGTTTGTTGAAAAGCAGATGATACTGTGTACAACCAACGATAGGGTAAGTAGGTACGGCCTACTGGTGTGACATCACCGGCGGAAATCATCGGGTCATCAAAGAGTTCAAACAAAATCGCCAAGTCCTTTTCGGCTGGAAAATCACCATAGAGTGCATTTTGTCCTTCCCAATCAGAATTCGAAGCCTCATGGACCGATGGTGTAGCCTCTACAAAAGTGTCTCCTGTATCGATGGTAAAATTAGAACATCCCCAAAACAACAGTGCGGTTAACATTTCTCTTTCCCAGTTTGAACGGTTTATTGTTTTCTAACAAATGTTATATAAAGTATTTTCTGGGAAGGTAAAGAAACAAATTGGTGACGACTATCCTTGCTTTTCTACAACAACCGTAGCCCGAAGGTTCTGGGTATTAAACTTTTCCAACACCAAGTGTTTCAAATCCAATCGATACGTTTGCAGAATGGGTTGCAACTCTTCATACAACGCAAGGCGTCTGTGCTCTACATTGTCACTATCTCCTTTGATGACTTGTAAAAACACCAGTCGCCCCGAAGGTTTCAACACAGACTGGGCAACCTTTGCCAACACCCCAACCAATTCCAGATTGCTCATCTGTGAAGTCGACTCCCTGATTCCATAGGGTGGATCGGTCACAATGGCGTCGTATTTCTGACCATCATTCGCCTGCAAGACCCGTGATACAAAAGACGCTGATTGAATATCCAATCCGGGCAACAAGATCGGTTCATCAAGCCCCAATTCTAAAAACGAATCCCCATACGATACCCTTTCAACACCTCTTTTTGGACGATGTGGAGAATGGGGAAAGGGAAGTACTCGATCGGTAAACGACAACAAGGCATCATCAATATCAGCCCCTACCGTACTTGCTCCCAATAAAGCCGACGCAATCAATAAGCCCCCGGAACCACAAAAAGGATCTAGCACCACATTCCCTTGCTGAACCCCTGCTAGATTGGCCATCAACAATGCTCTATCAGCGGGCATAGTGGTGGTACTAATGAAAGCACGCTTTTTAACATCACTGCGTTCGAACAAAATTTTTGCCGATGGATATTTGGTGGCTTTTATGCGCTTTAACAACCAATGATAGTGGGTAGCCTGTCGATCGGTACTGGGATCAATATCCTCTAAACTACGGCAGTCTTTGAGCAGTACCAACTCTGTATCGGGACTCTCCAAATCCACTTTGCGGGTGGTTAAAATACCCAAAACATCTCGAAACTGTTCAATTTGGATCCGTCTTTCTTTGGGGTGTAGTCGTTGCATTTTTCCCAAATGTTCGATTTGCATAGACCAAGTATCTGGAACCAATTTCAAAATGTCATGATCACTCCATCGACCAACATCAGCAATACAGTCGGCAAGGGTCACACCTTCACCGACCACTTGAAACACCGATTTACATCCGATACATCGAACGGCCACATCTGACCATTGCTCTGCTGTCAGGCTATCGGGAAGTTTCTGGACAATCGAGGGTCCATAATCCCCCCCATAATACAACTGAGCGGTCTCATTCCAACCCCATTGAAAGGAATGGTTTGGATACAAATACTCAGCAACCGCTTGAAATTCCCATAGACGAGACTGTCCATACCGAGAGCGAAATAGAATAATTGTGGAATAGGACATAAGTAGGAATATAACCAATCGAACCATCTGTGTGATACAATATCGATACTTACTATTTCAAGGTATGATCATGCTTCTTCTCTCTACTTTCATCGCCTGTAAAGCCCCGATTGAAGCCCCCAGTGATTTCAATGATTTACTCTCTTACACCTACATGCACACTATGGATGAGGATGATGCCCAGTTGCGAGCGGGTATCGACAACTTACTGGCTTTTTCAGAGGCCAACCTTGATGATTTACGAGAAGGGTATGCGGTTTCAAACCTCTCCCAGGAAGCCTTGGATTCCACTGGTGAAACCTTTCCAGTCGCCGAGAACCTCTATGGGGTTACCTTACAATACTTGGTGGAATATCCGGTTGAATCAATCGTATACGCCAACACCGTTGCAGATGGAATGGAGGTCTATCCTGCCAATTATCTCTCCTATGAACGCGAAAATCTCAGCGAACTGGATTGCTTTCTGGCCTGGACCTGCGACACCTTTCGCTACCGTTCAATCATCACCTCATCACTGGCACTAGGGGCAGAAATGGATTCTAGTTACATCAACGAACTGCGTTGGCTCCAACTGGAATCGGGGCCTGGGTTTGTCCAACGTTCTTGGATGGATGGCGAAGCCGAAAGCAGTGTCGACTGGGCAGATATGACCGCCAACTTCTATGTAGCCTTTAGTTATACCACACCTGCAGGTACCGAGACAATCGCGGCTTCTTGGGCGGCTGTACAATTGGGGGATGTTTCCTTGCCCGAAGACATCTTAAAGAACCAAGCGATCGCAGGACTGGCGGCACACGGGGAAGATGTCACCGCTTATTTGGATGCCAATGGGGTTCCGGTGTTGGATTAACGAATCCAGACAGAATACCAATTGGTATCAGCAGAATCACCAGACATCCGAAACTCTGCACCTACAGCACCTATATTGCCCGATCCACTCCAATCACCGTGCCCATTGGCTCCTGCAGAAAACACTGCTCGATCATCACAGTCTGACGAAGAGTCTCCATGCCAAATCTTGATGTAATTTTGGGTAAAGAAAGACCCCACACGTGTCGTAGAACTAAAGGTTTTAAATCCACTATTCCAAGCGCTTGAGCCAGTATTACAACCGGGGCTTCCAGACGAATACGGGGTATTTCTGACAACCGATAATAAGGAAACGGCTGACTCGGCATCAGATGACAGATTGGCAATCACATAGTCAGACATTTGATTTTTGGCAATCTTCAGTTCGGTAAACGGAGATAAATCATACGCTGGACTTTTTCCGGTTGTGGTTGGTGAGGTCACACTGGTGGTTGAACCCGCCGTCCACCACAATGAGGCGGTACTGGCATAACTAGTATTGTTTCCTTGTGCATTCACAACCAATGTCCAACCACCGTTGCTCATATCACAATAGGCATTAAAGGTCGTTCCATTAGAAGCCTCCAATGTATATACATCATCCGTCGTAAACCCTGACTCGTAATAATCCAAACAGGTTTCACGGGCGATCGCATCAATTGTTCCTTCCCCAGCAACACCATCATCTTGGCCATCGTTTGGTACCACAGCACAGGTCCATACCCCCAGCGATACGCCGTTGGCTAAATAAACATCTGACTGATCGGTGGTATTCGCATAGGTTTGCTGACTGGTTCCTCCGTTCACATACCAGTCATAAGTATAGGTAATCGGGTCACCATCGACATCTGTGGAAGGGGTCGTAATCGTACAAATCAGGTCCTCCTCACCCGCTCCAACTTCACTTGATCCTTGAGCACCAATTACACTGACCACTGGAGATGTCGGTACTGAATTCTCTACCATCGCATGATCGGATTCGACCACAGAACCATTATCAACGCCATCATTAGGCATCACCTTCACATAGACTTCATCTCCCTTGTCAAAACTGGTGGCTTGCGAACCATCAAGTGATGCAAAAGAACTTCCAGCCCCCACCAGTACAATGGTATCTTGCCCACCGTTACTGGCATCCAATACGTGCCACTCATACGTTAAGGTGACGGTATCACCATTAAAATCAAATGTCGTTGCCGAAACGCTTAGTACATCATTGGTATATGGTGATAAGGCATTCAAAAACACCCCACTGACCACCGGTGCCGTATTGGAAATCGTCACTGGAAAAGAAGACGATGTTGTCGAATTCCCTTCAAAGTCAATGGCAATGGCCGTACAGGTCAAAGCATCACCTACATTGGCATCTGTACCATTCACCATCCAAGTTGAACCTGTGGCAACCTGCCCACCATTAATCTGCCAAATGTAAGACAAACTAGCGACCCCATCATCTGGATCGCTAGCGGTCGCACTACAGGTGGCGGTCGTTCCAATTTCTACCACTGTGGGATCGATGACCGCACCTTGATCAAATACTGGAGAGGTGTTGACGATCGTAACTGAAGTGCTATCACTGCTCACACCACCATAAGTATCTGTGGCGGTGGCGGTACAAGTGATGACATGGTCATATCCTGCAGAAATCGTTGAGATATCCAGTGTTGCTAAGTTGGCGCCACTACTGGTTGGTGCATAGGTCACACCGGTTGTTTGATTCAAAAAAGCAAAACTAAGGGTCGGTGTTTCGTTATCAACATCCGAACTTTCAGCATAACAAGAAAGCGTATCATTCAGAGTAGGCTCCGCCGGAGATAAGGTAAACACATCAATCGTTGGAACACTGTTCGCCACTGTAGCCATCGTATTCAACGAATCTGTTGCCCCAGAAACGTCGGTAACTTCTGCAACACATTCCACAACATCCAGAGGGGAAATGGTTAACGATGACAAATCTAAAGTACTAGAAACCCCTACCGAAGCCCCACCAACAAACCATTCATAATTAAGCGTTACACTTTCGTTATCAGGGTCGGATACTGTGGCCGAACAGGTGAGTAACTGTACAGTTGTAGGGTTGGTAGGACTAATCGACACAGAAGATACCGAGGGATCACGGTTTTCGATGATATCAGATGTTTGAGCGGTGGCTGTACCTCCATTAGAATCTGTAACCGATGCCGTACAGGTAATCGAATCGCCAACGGACACTGCATAGTTACTCAAATCTAATGTAGCCCCCATGTATAGTGAACCATTGACGTCCCATGTATAGGTTGGATTGACCGCTTCATCTACATCAACAGCGGTACTTGAACAAGTCAATACAGCATCTGTATACACACCACTGTTGCTAGAAATCACCGGTGTGGTCAACGTGGGTAGCGAGTTTGCAATCGTCACCGATACTTCGGTCACAGTTCCATCAACATAGCCATCGTTTGGTGTTACTCGAACCGTCCAAACCTCTCCAACATCTAACTCCGATGCTGAAATCGTACTGACAGTTGAACTGGTCAGATTACCATTTTCATACCACTGGTAAAAATGAGAAATGGTATCCCCATCGACATCTGTTAGACCCGATGTGATGTTGACACTCAAATCTGTGTTCCCATAGACAGGGTTTGGGGACAATTGTACGCTGGGAGCCTGTGGCGGGGTATTGATAGTCATAATCAAACCGTCATCAGAAATTAAGCCTGTGGTATCAGTCGCTTGAATGGTAATCGAATGTGTCCCAGCCGAGAGTGTATCCGTAAAAAATTGAGAACGATTTTGAGAAGTCACCGGACCACTAAACAATTCCCCATCGATGGAAGAGGTCCAGGTCACTTGTAAATCACTGGCAATATCTTCATTGTCCTGCACAGTGGCTTGAAAAATTACACTGTCTCCAACGGTGATCACATCCCCGTTAAATGGCTGATCAATCGTAACCGTTGGTGGCGTACCAACCTGTAACAACAAGGTATCCTGACAAACAGAACCCACTTCATCTTCCACAATCAAAGAGATAATATGATCATTGTTGCTCAAATTACTATAGGTAAAGAGAACCTCTCCACTGGAATTGAGCGTCCCCGTACCCAGTACACCGTCCTTGTCCGAGACAAAAGACACCGACAACAAGTTTGCAGGGACGTTGGGATCAGAAGCCAAGCCTTCAAAGATCACACTTTCTCCAACCACAACTGATGTCCCGGTGGTCGGTGCAGTAAATTCACAAGAGGGTGGTGCATTTTCTGCGCCCACTTGTAATATGATTTGCTCCTTGGTCATTTTACCGGAAGTATCGGTAACTTGTAATTCCAACACATGTTGACCTTCGGTTAGATAACCGTAATCTGAAATCATACCCTCAGCATCGGCAACGGTATCCAAAGGCAATTCGCCATCCAGCGACGATGTCCATACTGCGGTTAAATCAGCGGGTACATCCTCGTTATCAGAGACTTGAGCAGAAAATAAAATCAATTGATTGGAATACTGATTCGCATTTTGTACAGGAGTGACGATTTCGACAATCGGTGCATCTGTTGGTTGTACATTGATCGCAATTTCGGTTCGACCTCCAGCACCTTGTGGATCGCGAACTTCGGCGACCAAATTGGTATCTTGTTCGGCAAAAGAAGTCTCACAAAAGGATTCCCCCGCTGGCGAGACCGTTTCCCAGTCACAAACAATCATTTCTCCAACGTACCAAGCGACCATCAAGTCAGCAAACTCGTTGTCATCATCGGCTACAGTCGCCCGAAAAGTTTCGGTATAACCTTCGAGCACCTCTACATTGTTTGAATGACTGGCAATTAGAATAATTGGGGCGGTATTTTGTTGCTTCTCAATGACATTTTCACCACCACAGGCAACCAATAGGCTAGCCAATCCAAATCCACTTCTCATACTTCACTCCATGAAAGCATATCTTATGTTTATTCTACCTTATTTGAAAATGAATGAAGATAATCTTCACACCGTATTCTAGATTTCTTTATGTTCAAATACGATTGAAACATACAATCCACATTTCTCTTTGAGTTCGAGATCGTACCTACCCTACCGAGCATAAAAGAACAACGAAGAATAACTCGACCAGGGTAAAGCACCCGAATAGGCAATAAAGGAGGTACCGGCTACATCATCCAAAGGACAACCCGAGTTGATCCCCGCTGACCAAGCTGGTCCCGAGGCGTTATTGGTATAGGAGTTGTAGTTTGCTGTACAGGTCAAATTACTGCCACCATCTTCATCAATCGGATGAACATAGAGATTGGTGTCACACAACAAGGCACCCCCGAAGTTTCCTTGGGTCATCGGCCAAGTATATCCATCCAAAGACCCACAATTGTGATGGGGTATCCCTGCCGAAAATGCCTGCCAAGACTCAGTTCCTGAACCCACATTTTCATACACGGCAAAGAGAATCTCATCGGTAAACAAGACATCGGTAAAGGGAAGGGAGGAAAAAGCGGCGGCTTTATAGTCTTCGGCAAACAGTTCGCCAAAATTGTTGGTATCTCGTACGTTGTTGGGATTCCAAAAACCCGAACCGGTTTGATTAACCGCCAACAAAGTCCATCCACCGCCATAGTCTTCTTGGTTGCACCAAACCGTTTCTGGTGGATTGCCCCCTGTACCGTCGGGATCAATGTCATAATACCCCGTATCGGTAAATCCCAAAGACAAAATCTCGGCACAGGACGCACCCAAGACACAAAAACCCAGTTCAGTCGGGTACACATTGGGATCGGTATCCTGACAATCACTGCCCCCACAGGTTGCATCGGCAAAACCATCGCCATCATTGTCATTGTCCACCAAACCATCACAGTTGTAATCTTCACCATCACAACCCAAAGTCGCCATGGGATTTTTTAGGGCATTGAAGTCATCACAGTCATCAGACACGGGGGTATAGTCATCGGTTGGGGGTTGGCAGGCCTCTACAAACTGCGCTGGATTTCCATATCCATCTCCATCGGCATCGAGGTAAAAGAGCATGGTGGTTTCTTCATCAACCACTCCATCACAGTCATTGTCGATCTCATCGCAGGTTTCTTCTGCATTTGGATAGGCCGTCACTGCAAAATCATTACAGTCACCAGATTCTGTCACATAGCGCTGCGGGGCTTGACACTGGATGATACTGGTGGAACCATCTCCAAAACCATCGCCGTCCCGATCAAGGTAAAAAGTAGATTGACCAACCACTTGGGGATCTTGATCATCGGCCAGTTCATTGCAATTGTTATCAAAACCATCACACACTTCTTGGGCACCAGGAAAGATATTGGGGTCTTGGTCATTACAATCAATCGAGGAATCAAAACCATCTTGGTCTAAATCAACCGCCGTTGACCCCACAATCTCTGCACCAGAGGATACGTAGCCAGGTTGGCAGGCGATGGATAGAGTGAGGAAAATCATCGTATGATCCTGAGTGCAATAGGTGGTCGCAAGAGAGTCTATGCTTTAACACATCGTCATTATACCCAAAGAGTGGCTGACTTTCATCTGCTCGTCATTCTCACTACAAAAACAACAAAAGCCCCACCACAAAATGTAGTGAGGCTTTGATTTGAACGCCACAAAGAGTGTGACATTCCAACACAAACGCAGGTTTAGTAGCGGTAGTGCTCAGGCTTGTATGGACCTTCAACGGTGACACCGATGTAACTGGCTTGCTCTTTTGAC
>CAKZLX010000002.1 GCA_937127265.1 uncultured Pseudomonadota bacterium | reverse complement strand
ACACAAATAGACGCTACCATTCGCAATGTACCAGACTTTCCCCAACCAGGTATTTTGTACAAAGATATTACCCCAGTATTGGCAGACCCTACGTTGATGAAGTCCATACAACAAGCCCTCAAAGCAGCTTATGTGTCAGAGAATGTTGATGTGGTTGTGGGCATTGAATCCCGTGGTTTTATTTTTGGAACCCCTTTGGCCTTGGATTTGGATGCTGCCTTTGTGCCGGTTCGAAAACCTGGAAAGTTACCAGTTGAGGTGGTGCGAACAGACTATACCTTGGAATATGGTTCGGGGAGTTTGGAAATGCATGCCGATGCCATTCAACCAGGCCAACGGGTGGTGATCGTGGATGATTTATTGGCCACCGGTGGAACCTTAAGTGCCGCCAAAACACTGGTCGAAGAAGTTGGTGGTGTGGTTGTCGGCTGTGCGGTGGTGATCAATCTTTCCTTTTTGAATGGGGCAGAGCGACTCGGAGATACACCCGTTTTGTCATTGATTGACTATTAATCTGGCCATCTTTTGAGTCAACATAAAAGCAGGCGCTTAAACGGTGGTCTGCTTTTGTTGTATGGTGTGTACAAACTGCGTCCAATTCTCCACCACAGTGCGTTGCAAGGTTTGTAGACTGTGGTCGTTCTGAATGACCCAATCAGCTACCTTTTCCTTTGCAGCGAGGGACATTTGACTGGCTATCCACCGTTGGGCTTCGGATAGAGAAATGTTATTGCGTTCGATCAATCGTTCTTCTTGAATGTGGCGTGAGCAAGAAGCAACGATGATACCGTCATACATTCGATAAGACCCTGTTTCAACCATGAGAGCCGCTTCGATGACAGTCACCGTTGCCCCTTCAATCTCTTGCTGTTGTTGCCATTCTTGCATCGACTGAAAAATAAGCGGATGGGTGATGGCTTCCAATTGTTTTTTGGCGTTGAGGTCTTGTAAAATTAGGCTTCGTAGAGCCTCTCGATTGAGCGAATTGTCTGCTAACAAGATTTCTGTACCGAAGAAGTCTACAATCTTCTGTAAACCAACTGACCCTACGGCAACCACATCGCGCGCCACTTGGTCGGCATCCAACACTGGTACACCGATACCTCTTAAGGTGTCGGCAATGGTTGATTTTCCACAGGCGATTCCACCGGTTAATCCAATTTTAAGCATCGAGAGCCTCTATTCATTGTTGGTATTTGCGTTGTCTACTGGTCTTTGAGACGTTCGGCATAGCGAAATATGGTGCGGGGATCCACATCTAAAACGCGAGCCGTTTGCGACTTATTCCAGTTGTTGACATCCAATGCTTGACGGACATACTCCAGTTTGAAGGCATCGACCGCGGTTTCAAGAGATTGTAAGGTTTCAATTTCAGCAGATTGCAATCCCAAGTCGTCGAGTCCAATCTGCCCTTCTTCACTGAGAGCAATCGCCTTTTTTATTCTCGATTCCAACTGACGAACATTGCCTGCCCAGTGATAGGCTGTCATCGCATCGATAGCCTCTTTGGTGAACGGTTTGGCTTCCAGACCATATTGGTTGGCATATTTCCCCATGAAAAATTTGGCCAGTTCATAAATGTCCGAACCTCTTTCGCGTAGGGGAGGCAGTTCAAAACAGACTTCATTGAGACGATAAAACAAATCTTCACGGAAATTGCCATTGGCGATTTCTTCTTCCAGATTTTTGTTGGTGGCAGAAATCACTCGAATGTCGAGGGGGCGACCCTCAATTTCCCCAACTCTTTCGATTCTTCTTTCTTGGAGTACCCGAAGCAATTTGACTTGGAGACTCATCGGCATTTCTCCAATTTCATCGAGGAAGATGGTTCCACCATTGGCCGCTTCAAACTTTCCAATCTTGTCATTGTGAGCTCCGGTGAAGGCACCTTTGGCATGTCCAAACAATTCACTTTCCAAAAGATTCTCGGGAATGGCACCACAATTGATCGACATGAACGGTCCTTGATTCCGTGGACTTTGTTCGTGTAGCGCTTTGGCAACCAATTCTTTTCCGGTTCCGGTTTCTCCAAGAACGAGGATACTCAATTCTGTAGGGGCCAATTTGCCAATCTGTTTCATCAGGCGGAGCATCGGAGGAGAGGAGCCAATGATGTTGCCGGCAGGTTGGCTGGACTCGAGTGCTTGTCGAAGCGCACGGTTATCGGTTTTGAGCTCGTTCAGTAGCATGGAGGTATGTAAAATCCCAGCGGCTTGTGCAGCCCAGACTTGTAGCAAACGCAAGTCATCTTCAGTGAACAATCCGGTAATGGCGTCGTTACCCAAATAAATCACCCCCAGCAATTCTGTTCTGGCAATCAATGGGACACACATCACTGAACTCAGTTTGAGATCAATTACGCTTTGAGCCGTGCCATAGTTGGTGTTGTTCAAGGCATTGTTGATCACCAAAGGTTCTTTGGTGGCCACCACCTTTTGGATGATGGTATCAGAAAGTCCCAACTGATCCGAGTTGGTATCGGCAAGGTTATGGGTAGCGACAATGCTGTAATCCCCTTTTTGTAAGACGATCAAAAAGCCTTTTTCGGCTTGGGTCAGTCCCACAATGGCTTCTAAGAGTTGTTCGAACAAGGTTTGGGGATCGGTTTGTTCCATCAAAGCAGAGGAAAAAGCCACCAATTCTTGTAGGGTTTTGAGGTCTTTTTGGCGCTCACTGTCATCATTGGGAATGGCGCCTTCACGTAAATATAAGGAGTAGAAGGAGAGGTCGATCTGATCATCAAACTTCAAAGGGCAAGAGCGAAAGTTACGACCGTTGACAAAAAACGGACGTTTCATATCGAGCAACATGATGGTGTAAGTGTCACCGCGTTTGACAATTCGTGCGTGGTGGGTGCCAATGTCACCTTTGTTCAACAGGATATCGTTGCCTGATTTGCTACCGATACTGATGATCGGTTTGGTTAAAGCAAAGTATTTTCGGGTGTCATTTTTGGTGTTGTGACATTCAATATAGGGCATGGAGGCTCCAAGGTTGACTCTTCAAATTTTAACGAGTCCGTTCATTCTTTACTAATTCTTTTCACAGGCATGACAGTTTAGACCTGTGGTTACGATATGTTTAAGGCGACAAGTGTGGGTATGATTTGCCGATAGAGTGTTTTTAAGACTATCCTAAAGGTAAGTCGTAGTAATGATAAAGAGACATGAGATGGTAAAATACCCAATTTTACCGATATGAAATTATACTTGAGATAAAAGAAAGATAGCGTAGTAGGAGACATTATGATGTGGGTATTACTTTCCTTAGGGATGGGCTGTAACTCTGGAAAAGCCTTGTTCGAAGATAAAACCGTAGATGGAGTGAACGAACCAGAAATCGAATATACGCTTACCATTGATGAGCCACAATATGGTGCTTTTTATCAAGATGGACCGGTTCCGGTGAGTGGACTGGTGGAGCCTTACACTGCGATGGTCTATTTACAGGGTAATCCCATTGCGGTGAATGACGATGGTACCTTTACCTCTGCGGTTGCTTTTCAAAAAGACTATGCGGTGATTGATATGACCGTACCCGAAGGTGACTTGCGAGAGCGCATCCCTGTGTTTGCTGGTAATGACCCCATCGATACTTGGCCAGGTGGTTTGGCGGGAAGACTTTTGCCAAATGGGATGGATGCCTTGGGTGCGTTCTTGGGTGCGCAAATCGATGCCACCGGTTGGCTGGATGCGATCGGTGATCAGTTGCCAACTATTGACAACGGAACGTGGGGTTTAACACCGATTGGTATGTTGCAAGACCCCACCGAGATTGCTTTGACGCCTGCGCGCGCTGGGGTGGGGGTTGATTTCATGCTGAACAATGTTGGTTTGGAATATGAAGTGTGGTGGAACGACCCTAACTTTGGGGCTGGTAGTCTTCCGATTGTGATTCAGATTGAGCAGATTGGCATTGGTGCCACTG
>CAKZLX010000001.1 GCA_937127265.1 uncultured Pseudomonadota bacterium | reverse complement strand
GAAATTACTGAACGTACGATGCGTTCATGTAAAAAGAACAGAGCCCATGACCGGACTTGAACCGGTGACCTCACCCTTACCAAGGGTGTGCTCTACCAACTGAGCCACATGGGCATTTATTATTCAATGAATAAAAACATAAGCGGGAGACGAGACTCGAACTCGCGACCCTCGGCTTGGAAGGCCGATGCTCTACCAACTGAGCTACTCCCGCAGGCGTTTAAAATAGTAAGAAAATGGGAGCGGTTGGATTCGAACCAACGTAGGCTGAGCCAACGGGTTTACAGCCCGTCTCCTTTAACCCCTCGGACACACTCCCAAAAGTCTTACCAACAATGTCAAAAGAACAACTTACATTGACACTTGAAGCCCCTGACCGGAGTCGAACCGATGACCGCCTGATTACAAATCAGGTGCTCTACCAACTGAGCTACAGAGGCAAATAATTTTGCAAGTGGAAACTATTTATTTGATTTGATGTTCTTTGTCAACCCTAACCATCAAAATTTCTATTGAAGGCGATCACAAAAATCATTCTCCCTCAAAAATACTTTCTGATATTTCATCAGAGACATTTAATGAATCAATGTACAAGGCTTCTACTAATATATCACCTTGGATTATTTGAATAGAATGAGGAATCATACCAAGTCCCTCTACCACTCGATAATCTGCAAACTCATATTCCATCATGCGATCGGTATCTTGCACGACCAAAGAAGCCACCAACCAAGAGTCTTGATAAAAGGAAGCTGACACGATGCCATTTTCTTCTGCACGGGTCAAGGTCCACACATCACCATCATCTGCAATCAATGTCATTCTATCCCAGTACGCCCCCTTTTCGATTTCTTGGGCAATTGTAAAGGGCACGGATAAAATATTACGAGAGGAAAATCGCGCTAACAGTTCTCTTGTACGAATGGCATTGCGAGAGACTTTCTTTTGCTCGGAACTAACCCAGCCTTCACCTTCATCTGGTACAACTGTGGTACTGTTTACCCCCTCGCCCTTTTGGATGATGATATCAAGACGCATGTTGTCAGCGGAACGGTAATAGTGATGCTGAATAATAGACCCTTCTTGTGGACGCTCTCTTAGAAAACGAAAGGACTCCGTTTGTACTTCTTGCCAATTTGTCGTAATTTCTTGGTGTGCATCGACGACATGAAGCAGCACATCTTGAACCGTTGGCGCCAATCGTGCGTTTTTCTTTTTCTTGTTAGCAACTTTATGTTCTACTTTGGGCGACAGATCTTTGTGCTGAGGCGGAATGGGATCAACAGCCTCTCGAACCAGTCGTTCTCGCAACTTCTCCACTGTTTCTTCCAAAGGCTTTTTTGGTTTGGCAGATATCTCTCTACCATCTACAACAAGCACAAATTCCGTATCAACAGTACCATCATCATCCAATGATTGAACTGTTTCTTTGGCTTCTTCGATCGTTTCAAATCCTTCAATGCTCACGCGGTATACGTAGCCTCGACCACTGACAAAATAACGTGCAGTGTCAACATCGATACCATTTTCAGTCACTACTTCTTCACACTGTTTTTTCAGTGACTGCCCCTCTTCCTTAGAAACAGGGGTGGACAATAACATGATTTCTGCTGCCGCCAATCCGATCAACCACCACATTCATTACTCCTTTCAATTTGCCAAGTTTCTGTTTCTCATCTTTGTTCATCGACGTTGTTCATCCACATCCATATCATCAACCCATTCTATTTCCGAGACTGATACTTGGACGTCGTAAATCGGTTCGGCCATTACACACAATCCAAAGACCACAATACTGATGATACCAATCAGTTTGGAACGCAATGTAAAGGTGGAATGTTTAGGAACCATAATGGGTTCATTCGCACGCATGAACCATAACAACGTAGCCCAGACCATCCAACCTTTCCATGTCAATATCCCAAAAACAAATACGGCTCCCAACACACCCTTCGATATGCGTCGTGCCTGATGCGGAAGAAATGCGTTCATGATGTGCCCACCATCGAGTTGACCAATCGGCAACAGATTAATTGATGTAATTAAACACCCCACCCATCCAGCAAAAGCAATCGGACCCAATTCTGCAAAAGGACTTAGAGGCTCTGTCAAAATTATTCCATTGAGCCAACGCATCAACAATGGGTCTTCCATGATCATCAAGGATATGGCTTCCATATTTGGAGGTGTAATACCCAATATGGTGTTGAGAACAATCTCCCACTGTGATGGCTCTGGCAACATTTCAATCGTCCCAATATACTCTTCGTAACTACCAGATAATTGAACCTGATGGTGATTTTGTGTTCGTGCGGCATCCAAGACAATACACAAGGCGGTTACAATAAATCCAGCTATCGGACCGGCTGCACCCATTTCCAATAAAGCGGTTCGACTTTTGGGTAATGATTTCAAATGAATTACTGCTCCAAGAGTTCCAAATGCAAAAGGGAAAGGTAAGAAATAGGGCACAGACAATTCAAACCCATGTTTTTTGGCCACAAAATAGTGACCCAGTTCATGACACAACAAAATGAGCATCAACGCACTGGCAAATTGTACTGATTCCCAAGCAATCGTAGCATCCGTTAAAGGGTTACCCCCAGCCCATTGAAAGCCATATACCAGATAGACTGAGCACAAAGTAATGATAAACATCACCACTGAACGTTGTACATTTGGTGGCGTAGGCAGTCTATCCTCTAAATTTTCTTCACTCATGGCCTTCTCGGCAGAGCAGATTGGATACACCGAATGAGACATATCCGTTGGTTTCTAGATAATTTGGATAGCATATGACCAATGGGTGTTTATAATAGATGTTGGTATCTGAATTTTGATATCCTATTATTCTACATAGGCTTGCACGGTCAGTTCATAAGGACCAGTTCCTTCCGAACCCACAACCAAGATATATTGTTGACCACCACTCAAGGTGACGTCCAAATAGGCGCCCTCTTCTTCTTCAACCGATACCCCACCCAAGTTCAATTTGCGATTCAGAGAAACAGAATCATCATCATCCGTTTGATCTTGATCAAAAATATCGGTTTCCAAAGGTATAAAACCACTGGCGTCATTACCGGCTAAGGTACATT